>USEH01000006.1 GCA_900553675.1 uncultured Ruminococcus sp.
TATCTTCAGTTGTGATGATGGTTGCAGCGCTTTCATCATCTGCCCATCTGACCGTATCTGTAATTTCATCTCTGCTGTAGTATTCATTTGTGCCGGTACTGTTTACGCGATACAATCTGAACTTAGCTCCGGACAGTGGTGTATTACCGTCAGAGTTTGTCTTATAAACCGTCAGAGTGGAGTCCCCATCGTCCCTTACTCGGATATATGTAGAACGCGAGAACAGGTTGGTTATCTCATTATCCGACCAGTCTTCATAGTTGATATTGGTGCCGTTAACCTTACCTGAACCAAACTCATAATCCTGCCAAAGCTCGTAATATGGCCAGCCGGAGGTTGTGAAAATACGTCTGTACTGTGCAAGCTCGTCACTGTCGTTATGCCTATCCTTATTCGGGTAGTAGTTGAAGGCAACCTGACCGCTTGTAACAGCATCGCTCGGCTTATAAACCAGATAAGTCTTAAATGCGTCGCCATCAGTTTCACTTGACTCGTTCTTTTAAATATATCCCTTGTACATATCAGGCTTACCTATGTCATAGAAGCTCGTACTGGGTTTACTTATTCTCATTTTTGCGTAAATCCATGTAAGGGTATTGTCTATTTCACCTTGCGATGCAAAAAGGTTCAAAGTGTTGACAACGTAGCCCGGACCGCGTCCAACGATAACTCCGTCGTTTTCAGTTCCTGCGTTGGCGTAAATAGTATCCTCGGTGACAAGAACCATGATGTCAGTTGTGTTAATTTTGTATCCCAAAGGAGCTTTGATTTCCTTGACAATGTATTGACCGTCATCAAGATTCGTAAATTCACCGGTTCCTGTGTGAACGCTGTCAAGCTGACTTGTCGTTGTAGTCTGAAGCGGGAATATTGTGTTGCTTCCATCTGTAATAACGCCGGTATTGCTGTCAATTGAATAGTTTGCCGAAAGTTCAGCATAGATGCCGCTGTTTGTGCGGTAAAGGATTTTTTCGGTGAGTTCATCTTGATGAACATTATAGATAGCAAAGGTTGCGCCATTTATCAAGGTGTTGTTTTCATCCGTTTTCTGAACGAGAATCTTGTTGATAAGGTTTGGAACTCTGATGTTTGCGCCGAAGGCTCTTTCAAAGCCTTTGGTACCTGTCGGAACTACATTTATTCTTGCAAGCTCATCATCATGCGAGTATACTCCGTGTGTATTTTCTAATGTCGCTTCATACAGGCTGTTCTCTGATGTCCAGTAGAAGCCAACGGTATAGCGGGTATTCTTCTTGTTTTTATCGTCAAGCATACGATAATAAGTGGCTATGTTTCCGGGGAGGTTTTCAAGAGTCACCTGCATATCGCAAGACGGTGAAACCTTGAATACAACTTCGTTTCCTTCGGCCTGCGATTTTTGCGCCGCTTCAATCGCCGCTGAAACGATATTACCACCATGGGCTTTGACATCCTCCAATTGGTAACCATACATATCGTTGCCATAAACCGGAGTCCAGCTGCTATCGCTTCCTAAAGCCGTCGGGTAGCCGTTTGAATCAACAGGACCGGTGTACTTCATAACAACAGCAAACAGTGTGCCATGTGTTTGTGTTGTTACATGATTGTTTGCTTCGTCGCGATCTATTTCATAATAAGTTACAGGTTCAGCTCCAGTATCTGTCTTAAGCCAGATAGTATCAGTTGCTGTTACCTGAAGGGTAGGCGCCGCTCGCGAACCGGATTCACTTGTGTTCCGACATCGCAGAATAGTTTGCTCAGCGCCCGTCCATATCTCAAGGGAAACATCCTTTGAAACAACTCTGTATCCATCCGGAACCTTAATCTCTCTGAGAATGAAATGATCGCCGAACTTCTCTCTGATCTCCGTCAGAGTAAGTGGTACATTGTTTACAGTATCCTCAAAAATCATTTCGCCTTGATTATTGGTAATACCGGTGTAAAGAGCGTTTACGAGCGAACCATTAGCATCGTAAAAATCACCGTTGGCGTTGTATATGGGACTTTCAGGCTCGTTTACAAGATGTCCATCTTTAGTATTTAGCATATGATAATCCGCATCAGCCGCATAAACCGCAAACTTCGCGCCCGGAACAACCTGACCGTACTGGTCAACCTTATAAATAGCAGTCTTGGGTATGCTTATAAGGTTATATTTAAGTTCGAGGTTTGATGAGTAGTTACCTCGCTCAAGGTAGAAGAATTTAAGCGTGTGGGTTGTGTTATCCGCAAATGTTGCAGGTTGAGTATCTGACCATTTTGTGGTATCTGATTTGCCTGCTGCTATAAAAGCTTCGTTTAGAGTGGTATTATGAGCGCCATTAATTGCAACTTCGCCGGTAACAAAGTTAATATCAATGCTGCAAGCGTCGTGTATGCCGCCGCCGTCGCCGATGAGAACATCGTCAATGAATATCCACACGTCATCATCGCCAGAGAAGTGGAATGAGGTTGGAATACCACTATTTTGTTTGGTGTAGCCGCCGTTCTTTTGGAAGAAGCGCGTTGTTATCGTCATGCCAAAGTAGTGATTTACCTGAGAATCATCACGAGCCAATTCCATGATCTGAGGAGCTTTATTAAATGGGAAGAATTGACCTACGCCTCCTCCTTTTTCTTTAACGCCCGGCTGATCGTAGATGTAGATATTATTGTCTTCCTGATTATATTCAGCCATAGTTTGCTTACAGTCAAAGTAGAAATAACCCTCATCATTGTTGCGAAGCAATCCGCCGACGTTTGTATATGACGCCTTGCCCATGTGCGATATATCAGGATCGAACAGGTATGCAAGGGATTCATTGCTGCCGGTTGTTTCTTGCGAAAGGAAAGGATAGCCGTCATTGCCCAATGTTCTGCTGACAATATTGTAAAATGGGGGCTCGCCAGCTCCAACCCACTGGTTTATATCACCATCGTCATTATAAACAAAATGCAGTCTGTGATTTTTATTAATGCCTAAATCCGAATTACTACCTACATCAGGTATATACCGTCCCTCTGTATCGTCAGAAGCAGTCCAATAGTCAAACATATTTATAATAGTATTGGATGATGATACGGTGGGAATACGATGGGCAGTTTGCTCGCTGTTGCTATAGTGTTCAAGCTTTATGAAGCTGCCCTCAGAGGATTCAGGATACGCAAGCCAATGCGTGGTGTTACCATTACTCTGAGGCTTGTCACCGAAGTATGAGTTGAGATAGTAAGTTTCGCCATCAATCATTTTGGAAATGACAATATGCTTAGGATAACCAGGATATTCGCTAGAATTAACTGCATTAACAGTAAAAGCAGTAGCGGCGTTTTTGTCTTGTGTCAGTATAACTTGTCTTGTACTCTTATCCCATTCTTTGATGCCAGCATCACCAAAGACTAAATAATTTCTATAGTTATCATTGCCTTTGTAGTAAATATAGTATTCACCGGTGGCTTGATTTCTTTCAAAATACCAGCGCTCATATTGCGAATAATCTCCTGCATCTTCTTTCGGAATTGCTTTTAGATAATTAAATCCTCCCTTTTGATAAGTTATGTCGCCCATAAGGTTATTGCCTTGGTGACCAAAGATAATATATGGTACATTTTCATCTATGCTGTTGAAAGGAACTTGAGCCCATACATTACCCCTATTCCAATAAATGCTGCCATCAGGATAATATCCCCAAGTACCATCAGCGTTTGCCAGCATCATAATTTCATTGTCCAATGTAACATTGTCAGGGTCTATTTCGCACTCCTCGGTATGCTCGTGCTCCTCCATGCCGCAGATAAGCTCCCACTTGCCGTAGCAATGGATATCATGGAAGTGACCCAAAGACTCCTCCAATGGGCAGATGATGTTCATGTTTTCATCAAAACAGCCGTACTCAAAGCTGTGAAGGTGAGCGCCTTCACCCTCCGGAATTTCACAGGTCAGGGCGGTTGCATCTATCGGGATTTCTTCGATTATATAGCAAATGCCTTCACACTCCTGCGTGTGCTGATGTGTTCTTACTGCCATCATTCCGCAGACAAGCTCTCCCGACTCGTTATAACAGCTAAAGGTATGTTCATGCAAAATGACCTCAGGAAGGGTGCACATGCCCGATTCCGAAACGTTATTCTGATCTACAAATCCTTCCGGATTCTCCGGTACATCAAGATTGCCAAGCCCAGCGGCATTGTTAAGCCCGTCGGAAATTACCGGATCATCCGAATTGCTCACATTATCAATGTTGTCCGGCACATCGGAAACAATAGGTTCGTCATATGTTCCAAACAGATCGGTAATGCCGGATTCATCGGGAATATTCGGCTCTTCGGTCTCGGCAGCAGCTGCCGGATCTTCTGGGCTTTCCATTAAGCCGTAGTTTTCGGTGCTTATCGCCATTGGGTCGAAAGCATATTCGCCCGCATCCATGACTTCGCCTGCTTCTGCCTTTGTGCAGATTAAAACCTTCTCATAAATATAGCAGTCGTCTGTATGCTGATGAACGGGTGATGTAGTAACGGTTTCTGCGGCAGGGTTGCCGAGTTCTGGCGGTATATCGCCAAAGGCAGAATCGTTTGTTGTGACAGCAGTAACGGCTTCGTTCTGCATGATGTCTGATACAGGGAAATCTGTCTGAGCTGCTTCGCTGAATGGCTCCGTAACAGCGGGTTCAGAGACAGGCTCGGACACTGGGTCTACGATAGGCTCAGCGGCAGTCTCAGTAACAGGCTCGCTAAGTGCGGGCAAAGCGGGTTCAGCGGTCACGTCGGTCTCTGCAACTGTTGTAACCTCGCCAAATGCAAATTCATCAGCAGGAGGAGCAGGGAAGAGGCTATTGTCCGTGTTTAGTGTAGGCTCGTTCACAATGCCGTCGACAATTTCGTTTCCGAATATATCAGTTTCGGGAGCATCGAACCCGCAGATGTATTTTTTACGAAGCTCGTAGCATTCGTCAGTATGTATGTGCGGTTCGTTTATATCATCCTGTGGGATATTGCATGATTCATCGTGAATATGCAAGGATATTTCCGGCAGGGGGCACCAAAGGCTTCCGTCCTCATCATAGCAGTTTTCGTCATGAATATGAACGACGAAATCAGCTTCGCCGCAATTCAGTGCGCCAAGCTCGTCATAGCAGGCGCTGGTATGATGGTGAATGATCGGATTGATTTCCGCCGGAATGGCAGTTGTTTTATTTTCAGACATGATTTGTCTGTAACATTCATCTGTGTGGATATGCTCTTTAAAGCCGCAGTAGGTGGGTATCTCCATGGTGATGGCAGGCAGAATCAATGCATATGTAGTGCAGAAAACTACAATGCATCCCAATGCAAACACTATTCTTTTCCAAGCAAGACGACGGCTGTTTTTGACTATTAAACCGTCCTTGTCATTAGCTTTATTGTTTCACATATGTATGTACCTCTTTTTCATGCTACTTGACTGTACTTTACATCAGCGCAAATAAGTATACTATTCGTTGAAAAAACGTACAATTATGTTATAATATATCAAAAAGTTTTATGTAATAAGTTCAAAATTGATGAGAATATATTGAATTTATAACTAAGTTATTATAGCACAAACCTGCGAAATTATCAATAGTGAATATTAAATTTCTATAATTTATTCTGCAAATCTGCCTTATTTTATCATGAGATGATTTTGAGAGCAAAACCATTGCGGTTAAACCTCGCAAAATCGATTTGTTCAAGATTATAAAAAAGAAAAGTCGGAGTGTACCGACCTTTCTTATAAGCTTGTTCACATTAAAAGCGTTCAACTCACACCATCAAATCGCAGACGAGATTGGAAAGCTCTGTAGGATTGGAAATTTCCATTCCGCCGATAAGCCTTGCCTGAGCGTAAAGTATCTTAGAGTACTTTGCAAGCTTGTCTTTATCTGATTCGTAAAGCTTTTTAAGGCTTTGTGCTATCGGGTGGTTGAGATTTATTTCAAGGACGGTCTGAGCCTTAATGCTGCCGTCATTGTCCGGCATGGTGTTAAGCACTTTTTCCATCTCAAGGGATATTCCGCCCTCACTCGAAATGCATACAGGGTGATCCTTTAAGGTGTTAGTGAACTTTACTGCGCTGACAGCACCAGAAAGTGAATCCTTCATAAAGCTGAGCAGACCGTCGTTAGACTCGTTTTCGGTCTTAAGACTCTCTTTTTCCTCCTCGGTTGAGATATCCAGCGACTGATCAGATACGTTTACAAAGCTCTTACCCTCGTATTCTCCGAGAGCCTTCAGCGCAAATTCATCGACGTCGTCTTTAAGATAAAGCACCTCAAAGCCCTTGTCAACAACAGCTTCCGACTGAGGAAGCATTGCACAGGCGTCTATGCTCGAACCGCAGGCATAGTAAATTGATTTCTGCTCCTCTCTCATTCTTCCAAGATACTCTTTAAGGGTTACAAGCTTCTTTTCATTGGATGAGGTGAACATCACCAAATCCTTAAGAACGTCCTTGTGCATACCGTAATTAGAATAAAGACCGAATTTAAGCTGTAAGCCAAGGGAGGAGTAGAACTTCTCATATTTCTCGCGGTCGTTTTCAAGCATTTTTGTAAGCTCGTTCTTGATTCTCTTTTCAACCGCTCTTGCAATAACCTGAAGCTGGCGGTCGTGCTGCAAAGTCTCACGAGAGATATTAAGAGCTAAGTTTGCGCTGTCGATAACGCCGTGAACAAAGCCGAAGTAATCGGGAAGCAGGTCGGAGCATTTGTCCATTATAAGAACTCCACTCGAATAAAGCTGCAAGCCTTTTTCGTAGTTCTTTGAATAGTAGTCAAACGGCGCATGAGATGGGATAAACAAAAGCGCGTCGAAAGCCGCGGTACCATCCACAGAGAAGTGAAGAACCTTAGAAGGAGCTTCATAATCATAGAATTTCTCGCGGTAGAATTTATTGTATTCCTCTTCGGTGATTTCAGATGACGAGCGCTTCCACAGCGGAATCATGCTGTTGAGGGTAGCTGTTGTCTTGACGGTTTCGTATTCATCCTTGCTGCCCTCTTTAAGCTTGGATTCCTCAACCTCCATCTTGATGGGGTAGCGGATGTAGTCGGAATACTTTCTTATAAGCTCCCTGATTCTGTATTCGTCCAGATATTCGCTGTACTTTTCGTCGTCGTTGTCATCACGCAGGTGAAGGATTATTTCTGTTCCGGCTTCCGCCTTTTCACAGGGTTCAACGGTATATCCGTCCACGCCGGAGGACTGCCACTGCCATGCTTCATCGCTTCCACAGACCTTTGATTTAACGGTTATAAGGTCGGCAACCATAAAAGCAGAATAAAAGCCAACGCCAAACTGACCGATTATATCTGTCTTTTCCTTGGCTTCATCGCTCTGCTTGAAGTCGTAAGAGCCGCTCTTTGCGATGGTACCCAAGTTGTTTTCAAGCTCGTCACGTGTCATGCCGCAGCCGTTGTCGGTTATGGTAAGAGTTTTTTTCTCCTTGTCCGGAACAATCCAGATTTCATACTCACCGTTTTCAAGCGAAGCGCTTGAATCGTTGAGGGCGCGGAAATGACGCTTGTCCAAAGCGTCGCTTGCGTTTGATATTAACTCTCTGAGGAAGATTTCCTTGTGGGTGTAAACGGAGTTAATCATCATATCAAGCAGCTTTTTAGATTCTGTTTTAAATTCTTTTTTTGCCATGATAATTCTCCTTTTGGAATAATTTTTTATCAAACAGTTATGATAACACCTATTTTCAAAAATACTATGAAAATAATGTGAAATTTCTGTTACAATTATTCACAGAAAATTACAGAGCGGAGGTTATCCGCTCTGTCCATGATTCGTATGCTATGGTGAAAACTTATCTTATAAAGTTTGTTCTTATCGTTTCTTCCTTTTCGGGAAGACCGTATTTTTCCTTGCCCAAAGCAATCGACTTCATCAGGAAGGACATATTCTTTGCAAGTGTTCTCATCATCTGAAGTCCCTCAAGGTCGTTTTGTGCATCCTCTGCGCTGTTGCCGTGAATTCCGTTCCAGTACTGACCGGACGCAACCGGCATACCGCTAATTGTGAAGAACTTGTTAAGCTCGTCAAATGTCGCCGTCAGACCGCCTCTTCTCGCAGAGCAGACCGCCGCGCCCACCTTCATGCGCTTGTCAAAGTGAGTGCTATAGAAAAGTCTTGTAAGAAAAGCAACCAAGGTTGCATTTGCGGCTGCATAGTAAACAGGCGAGCCGACAACCAAGCCATCGCACTCCTCAAACTTCTGAGCCGCTTCGTTTACGACATCGTTAAAAGCGCATTTTCCGGTTTTGTAGCATGACTTGCAGGCAACGCAGCTTCTTATGTCCTTGTTTCCGATGTGCAAAAGCTCTACTTCTATGCCCTCAGCTTCAAAGACTTTTTTCATCTCGTTAAGCGCTGTAAAGGTGCTTCCACTTGCGTGAGGACTTCCGTTGATCATTAATACCTTCATTGTACACTACTCCTTTTCTGTTTTTAAATATGTATACTTTCAAATATATTATATATTCATTATCACAAAATAGCAATAGATTCAGAAAATAAAACGGACATATTTTTATATAAGGTGGTCATTTTTAATAATAGTTTGGTCGTTTTTAAAATATTCTTGACTTGTCAGTTGATTTTTTTTATAATTAATATACAAATTAATTTGCGAGGGAATGTTATATTATGAAGTTAAAGCGTTTTGTTTTGTTGTTAACAGCGGTCATAGTGGCTATATCTGTGCTTCCGCTGACGGCTTTTGCCGAGGAAAGTGAAAAAACCTCCTCAAAGCAGGAGCTAAGGCGTCCGGTTTCACCCGAACAACCGATGTGGATAGTGCATATCGACACATGGAACTATGCCGATCCGGCAAAGATTATCGACCTTATACCGGAAGATATTCTGCCGTATGTCGTATTCAACATATCAATGTCGATAAATTATGACCATGAAACTCATACCTGGGGCATGGTAAACGACGGTTACGAGCTTGCAAAATCCTGGCTTCGCACCTGTGCCGAAAAGAACGTATGGGCGCTGATCCAGCCTGCCAGCGGCGGACAATGCCATTTCAAGGATTATCCGAATTGCGGGCTTGAAGGCACGCTGTTTGAAGAATTTTTCCGCGATTATCCCAACTTTTTGGGCTTCAACTACTGCGAGCAGTTCTGGGGATTCGAGCAGAAGGACTTTCCTGTAACCCCTGTTCAAAGATATAAGCATTTTGCAAATCTTTTAGAGCTTACAAACAAATACGGCGGATATCTTGTTGTAAGCTGGTGCGGCAACCAGTGGGGACAGAATATAAATCCCATTGCAATGCTAAAGCGCGTATCAGAATTTGAAGAGGCTTGCCGTAAGTATACCGAAAACTTCATTCTCTGCGAAAAGTACACTCAGGTGGGATATATTCAGGATGCTGAAAGTATATGTCTCGGCGCATATCTTTCCGGATATGCGGGTCAATATGGCATAAGATATGACAGCACCGGATGGACTAACTCGGAAGGCAAAAATGAGGACTTTACACTTGCAACAGGTCTGTCAACTCATATAGAAAAGCTGATGCATTCGGGTCTTACGGTTATCGACGGTCCTGAGCTTATATGGCAGCAGGACTTTATGGAAAAGTGGGGCGGCACAAAAACTTCCGACGGTTATACTTCAAGACAGTGGGAAATGTTTGACCAGTTCCAGAATGTCATGATAGATATGTTCCGTAAGGTTATTGGCGGCTCTATAAGGATACCCGGCAGGGAAGAGGTTATCAAAAACACCAAGGTGGCTGTTGTTCAGGACTATAAGCTGAACTCCAATGCATCTGATGACGCCAAGTTCTGCTCTCCGGAATCGCTTTTTGAGGGTTTGTATCAGATGGCAGACGACGGCGCGCTGAGAGATAATCACAACTTCTTCAAAAGTACGGGCAGATATCCGGCAATTCCTGTCGTTTACGGTTTGGCTGATGATATCGCCAAAGGATTTGAGGTAAAGATAAGCGCTTTGGAATATGATAAAAAATGGGGTAATGTCAGAACAAAAATCTCTAAGTTTAACGAACTTTTCCCCAAGGAATACACCGGAGACATTTATGCAAGGCGCAATGAAAACAGCTGGACGATTTACAATCCGTTCAAAACGGGCAAAAAGGCGACGGGAAGAATTCAGTTTAAATACAATACCTCCGACCGCATTGAACTGTCTCTATCAAGATATTCAGCCGGAATCATTAATGAGTATCCGGACAAGGTTGATATTTACATAAATAACTATGACAACGAGCTGGATAAATCCACGGTTCTTAAAAAGGATGTCTTCAAGATTTACGGAGCTTCATCCGAACCAAAAATTACATATAAGGACAGGGGAGTAAACCAGTCTAAGAGCAAGGTGACAAAATCGTGGAAGAACGGTGTTTTGACTGTTTCTGTCAGTCATAACGGACCCGTTGATCTCACAATAAGCTGCAGCGGAGATGCCGAGGGTAGGCTGACTAAGTATACAAAGTCTGATATTATCGCTCCGAAAAGACCTCCGCTGTATTACGGAGACAGACAGTATGAAGCGGAGCATTTTGAGTATAAGAATGTTTCAAAGGTAGTAACAAACGGCTGCCGCACAGGCGTTGATAAATTCACCGGACAGGGCTACATGATATTCGGCAGAAGCTCGAATGCCGCCGTAAAGGATACCATAAGCGTTCTCGAAGCGGGCGAATACATATTGAACCTGAGATATGCAATAAAAGGCTCAAATGCAAATAACCTTTCGCTTTATATAAACGGCAGGCTGGTTTCGTCTCCGTCACTTAAAAAGACCGGTTCAATCAGCAAATGGGGAACATATAAGGTCAAGGTCAACCTGAACAAGGGCGAAAATACATTTGAACTTAAGGCAGTGTCCTCGGCTTCGGAGGATATATATCTTGACAATATAGTTATTTCAAAAGCAAAATAAAATAAATCGGAGGTTATGTTATGAAGTTAAAAAGAATAATCGCCTTGCTTTTGGCTTTGGTGATACCACTTATGGCAATGCCCATATCGACCGTTGCCGAGGGCGAGGAAAATCAGGCAAAGACCATGCCTAGAGACGGCAAGCTTCGGCGTCCGATTTCTCCCGAGCAGCCGATGTGGATAGTACATATCGACACATGGAACAACGCTGATCCGGATAAGATAATAGACCTTATCCCGGAGGATGTTCTGCCGTATGTCGTATTCAATATATCCATGTCGATAAACTATGACCATGACACTCACACATGGGGCGTGGTAAACGACGGCTATGAGCTTGCAAAATCGTGGCTCCGCACCTGCGCCGAGCGTCAGGTATGGGCAATGATTCAGCCTGCCAGCGGCGGACAGTGCCATTTTCCGGACTACATAAATGAGTCCTGCGACGGAACACTGTTTGAGGAGTTTTTCCGAGACTATCCTAACTTTTTGGGATATAACTACTGCGAGCAGTTCTGGGGCTTTGAGCAGGAAGACTTCCCCATAACCTGCCCCGACAGATACCGTCATTTTGCAAATCTTTTAAAGCTTACCCATGATTACGGCGGATATCTTGTAGACAGCTGGTGCGGCAACCAGTGGGGACAGTCTATCAATCCCATGGCTATGCTGAAGACCGTTCCGGAATTTGAAGAGGCGGCAAGAACCTATACCGAAAACTTTATTCTCTGCGAAAAGTATACTCAGGTCGGATACATGCATGATCAGGAAAGCTATATATTGGGCGCATGGCTTTCAGGCTATTCCGGACAGTACGGAATCCGCTATGATGAAACCGGATGGACTTCAAACGATCTGCCGTATTCAATGTCAACGGGTCTTTCAACTCAGTTTGAAAAGCTTGTAAAGTCCGGACTTACGGTTATCGACGGTCCTGAGCTTGTCCCCGAAGACTGCTTCTATGAGGACAGAGCGCAGACCGATGAGGACGACTACACCATAAGAAAGTGGCAGTCATATGTTCAGTTCAAGAATGTTGCAACCGATATGTTCCGCAAAGTCATCGACGGCACAATCCGCATTCCCACCCGCGAAGAGGTAATAAAGAACACCAAGGTTGCAATCGTTCAGGATGTTGAAAAAGGAAACGATTTCGCCAAGTACTGCACATATCCATCACTGTTCACAGGTCTTTACCAGATGGACGGAGACGGCGTTTTGCAGGATAATAAAAACTTCTACAAGAAGACGGGAAGATATCCCACCATACCCACGGTTTACGCCTTTACAGACGATATTTCAAAGTCTTTCGAGCTTATTGTAAATCAGTCTGAATTTATAGACAGATGGAAAACGGTTGACGACAAGGTTGAAGAGCTAAACACTATGTTCCCGGAAGAATCGAGCGGAACTATCTATGCCGGAAGAAATAAGAACACATGGGTTGTATATAACCCGCTAAAAAACCGTCAGGACGCTCAGGGAAGCCTCACCTTGCAGTACAACACTGCCAAGGACATGGATTTAACGCTGAGCAAGTACACAACAGGGGTTATAAATGAATATTCCGACAGCATAGACGTTTACCTTAACAACTTCGATAACGACAGCGTGATAATGTTGAGCGATGATGTTATAACCATAAACGGCTGTTCAGAGGAGCCGACTGTTACATATGAGGACAGAACGATTGACGGAATGGCTCCCAAGGTAAATTCATCATACTCCAACGGAAGCTTTACCATCACGGTTTCGCATAACGGTCCTATTGACCTGAGTATAAAGGTGAAGGGTAATGAAACCGGCAAGGCAACGGATTATAACACAGCTTCATACATTCCACCCGAAAGACCAGGTATATATTATGGCGACAGGCAGTACGAATTTGAGCTGAGCGAGCAGAAAAACATTCAGCAAAACGTTCCCAACGGATGCAGAACCGGCGTAGATAAATTCGTGGGTCAGGGCTATCTGATTTTCGGCAAGGAAAATAAAGCCGCCGCAAGAGACACCATAAACACTCTTGAATCAGGAAAATATAATCTCAGCATAAGATACGCTCTGGCAAACGCCAATGTTTCAAAGCTTGCACTGTATGTCAACGGCAGAAAGGTCACAAATCTTAAGCTTGCAAAAACCGGCTCGACAAGCGAATGGTCGCTCTGCACAGAAGAAGTGTCACTTAAAAAGGGCGCAAATACCGTTGAACTGAAATCAACCGGCGAGCTTGAAGATACTCTCTATCTCGACTGCATGATTTTAGGCTCGGAGCGGTTAGGAAACGCCTCTAATCCTATGCTTATAATCATCATAATAATTGCGGTGATTGCAGCGATAGCTATAGCGACCGCGACACTGCTTTCAAAGAAGAAAAAGGCTGCCAAGTAAAAGCAGAATATAGAATAATAACCGCGCCTGTCTTGGAAAATATCCTTGACAGGCGCGGTTACTAATTCTTAAAAAGGAGGTTATCAGCGTTGATTATTTTGATGGCAAGAGCCGCACATCGGGCAGTTGCCGCAGCTTCCGCCGCAGGAATGTTTTCCGTTTTTCTTGTCTTTAACAAGCCGGCAGATAATTAGCGCAACAATAACAATAAGTATCAGGCTGACAACAGCCGTTGAAATCAATTCCATAGTATACGCTTCCTTACTTCTTGATAGTTAATTTGGTTGCTTCCTTATAAGGCTTGAAGAGCATGAATATCATTCCTGCAAGAATGATTACTGAGCATATAAGTCCTATAATATTGACGCTTCCGGCAAACAATGCGCCGAACTGGTTTATCATAAGCGCGACAGCGTAGGCAAACAGGCACTGATATCCGATTGCGAACCATGTCCACTTTGCGTTGTTCATCTCTCTGCGTATAGCTCCTATAGCCGCGAAGCAGGGCGCGCAAAGAAGATTGAATACCATAAATGAATATCCGCTTACACGTGTAAAGGTCTCGCCGAGTACCTGATATACGTTTCCGCTGGCGCCGTAAAGAATGCCCATAGTTCCGACAATGTTTTCCTTTGCAACAAGTCCGGTGATGGATGCAACAGCCGCCTGCCAGTTTCCCCAGCCTAAAGGAGCAAATATCCAAGCTATAGCACCACCGATTGCGGCAAGGATGGATTTATCCAGCTCGTCTTCTGATAGCATCCTGAAGCCGTCTGAGGTAAAGCCAAAGTAGGTTGTGAACCAGATGAATATGGTTGAAAGAAGTATGATTGTTCCGGCTTTCTTGATGAACGACCATCCGCGCTCCCACATCGAACGCAGAACGTTTGAAACAGTGGGCAGATGGTAAGCTGGAAGCTCCATTACGAACGGAGCGGGCTCTCCTGAGAACATCTTGGTCTTTTTAAGCATGATTCCGGATACTATTATCGCCGCCATGCCAATGAAGTATGCGCTTGTTGCAACCCGAGCCGAGCCACCGAAGATTGCTCCGGCTATCATGGAAATAAACGGAACCTTTGCGCCGCAGGGGATAAAGGTGGTGGTCATGATGGTCATGCGCCTGTCGCGCTCGTTTTCAATCGTTCTTGAAGCCATGATTCCCGGGATTCCGCAGCCAGTGCCGATCAGCATGGGAATAAATGATTTACCCGAAAGCCCGAATTTGCGGAATACTCTGTCTAAAACGAATGCTATTCTTGCCATGTAGCCGCAGGCTTCGAGGAATGCAAGCAGCAGGAACAGAACCAGCATCTGAGGAACGAATCCTAAAACCGCGCCGACGCCGGCAACGATACCGTCAAGAATCAGTCCCTGAAGCCAGTCGGCAGCACCAATCGCTTCAAGACCGTTTCCTATAAGAACGGGTATACCCGGAACCCATACGCCGTATGCGGTGGTGTCTGGTGCGCCGTATGCTTCCTTGTAATCAGTGTTGAGATACTGTGAAACTGCGTTTTCGAGGTCGGCTTTTGTTGTGCCGGTAATTTCTTCTACTGCAAGCGTTTCCTCATCTTCAAGCTCATATGTAACGCTTGCGTCGTCCGGAGTGAGCGAAACGAGCTCTGCAAGAGCGGCAGATGCAGCTTCATTGCTGTAATCTTCAGCTTCTAAGTCGATAGCATTTGCTATTTCATCATTGCCGTATTCACTGACAAACGCAGATATTATAGCGTCAGAATCGCCGTAACTCTCCGCTGCTTCCTCGTAATCGGACGAGCCTATGCCGAACAGGTGATATCCGTCGCCGAACAAGCCGTCGTTTGCCCAGTCAGTCGCCGCTGTACCCACTGTTACCATAGAAATATAGTAAACGCAGAACATGATAAGCGCGAAGATGGGAAGACCCAACCAGCGATTTGTGACGATTTTGTCGATTTTATCCGATGTTGAAAGCCCGCCCTGTGATTTCTTCTTGTAGCACGCTTTTATAACCTCGGCTATGTAAACGTATCTTTCGTTTGTGATAATGCTTTCCGAGTCGTCGTCAAGCTCCTTTTCAGCTTCCGAAATGTCCTTCTCGATATGCGCAAGTATGCCTTTGTCGATATTCAGCGACTGCAAAACCTTGTCGTCGCGCTCGAAGATTTTAATCGCATACCATCTTTGCTGCTCTTCGGGAAGATTGTGAACAGCAGCCTCTTCAATGTGTGCGAGGGCATGTTCGACAGTGCCGCAGAATGTGTGCATGGGTACGGTTTTTTCCGACTTTGCCGCCGAGATAGCAGCCTCAGCCGCCTCCATGATTCCTGTTCCTTTCAGGGCAGACATTTTCATTACCCTGCATCCAAGCTGACGCGAAAGTTCGTCGGTGTCGATTTTGTCGCCGTTCTTTTCGACTATATCCATCATGTTGACGGCTATTACAACCGGTATTCCAAGCTCGGTCAGCTGAGTGGTGAGGTAAAGGTTTCTTTCAAGATTGGTGGCGTCGATGATGTTGAGGACAACGTCGGGGCGCTCATTGCTCAGATAGTTCCGCGCGACAACCTCCTCCAAGGTGTAAGGGGAAAGGGAATAGATACCCGGAAGGTCGGTAACAACAACTCCCGAATGTTTTTTCAGCTTGCCCTCCTTTTTCTCAACCGTAACTCCGGGCCAGTTTCCTACAAACTGATTGGAGCCAGTAAGCGCATTGAACAGCGTGGTTTTACCGCAGTTGGGGTTGCCTGCAAGAGCGATTCTTATTGATTGCTCAGCCATATATGTATTTTCTCCTTTCTTGTTAGCTAAAGCTAACTGCACTGTATAAAAATAATGATATCAGCAAAGCTCGACATCTATCATTTCGGCGTCTGCCTTGCGCAAAGAAAGCTCATAACCACGGACGGTTATCTCCAGCGGGTCGCCCAAAGGAGCAACCTTTCTTACCGTGATTTTAACACCCTTGGTTATGCCCATGTCCATAATTCTGCGCTTAATTGCGCCTTCGCCGCGAAGCTTGATAACCTTAACGCAGCTTCCGATTTTTGCTTCTTTTAAAGTCATATTTTTTCCTCCGATCTATATTAAGTGATATTGCTGACAAACTGATTTTTTCGATTCGCCATCGTCATACCATTATCTTTCGTGCCATTTCGGAATTGATAGCTATCCGAGATTCCTTAACATTCACAATAACATTGCCTCCAAGTGTGGCGATGACCTTGACCGTTCCACCAACGACAAACCCTATATCTTCAAGGTGTTTTTTCACCTCGGGGGAACCGCCGATTTTCTTTATAGTGTTCTCTTCTCCTGCGGCTGCAAGTGCAAGTGGCATCATAATTAATCCTCCTTATATGGGTTAGCATAGGCTAACACAATTGCAAAATATATAGTTAGCTCTCGCTAACCATTGCTATAATACACCCACAGCTTTTGTTTGTCAACCTGTTTTTGCTGATGAAAAACAATTTTGTAGGTATAAACAAATCAATTAGCATATGCTAACTCAATTTTGTGCAGAATTAATCGATAATTTGCCTGAAAAAATGCGTTCAATATTACACTTTAAGTTTTAGATTAACCGAGAATCATTAAAAAAGTATAAATCCGCTTGCAATTGTAAGAGAAAAATGCTATTATACTGTATATACGTATAATTTTAATGGCAGTAACGGAGGTAAGATAAATGCATTTGGCTGAGTCGGGTGAAATGTATCTCGAAACTATATATATACTTTCACATAAATTAGGTGCTGTCCGCTCTTTGGATGTCGCCGAGTATATGGGATTTTCAAAGCCAAGCGTCAGCAGGGCGGTGGGTCTTCTGAAAAGCGGTCTTTATATCACAATGGATAAGGACGGTCTATTAGAGCTGACTGACGCCGGACTGGAAATTGCTGAAAAAATCTACGAACGGCATACGGTTTTAACCGAGCTTTTGACAAGGCTCGGTGTAGACCCTGAAATCGCCGCGGAGGACGCCTGCAAGATGGAACACGATATCAGCGATGCTTCGTTTGAGGCTATCAAGAGACATTTCAGGGAATATGGAGATAAAAAGTAATATGCTGCTGTCATCATCTTTGCAGGGAGGTTCCGCTCCTGCACCGTTTTATGTGGTATTGGCAGCGGCTATTATCGGCGCGCTGGCATTTATAGCGGTAAAAGGAGTTAAGTACAGAGGTAAATCAAAGAGAACCCACAAGTTCATGTCTGCCGGACAGTTTATCGCGATGGGCTTTGCGGGACTTATAGTTTTAGGCTCGATCCTTTTGTATCTGCCGATAACTCATAACGAGGGCGTTGAGGTAAGCTATCTCGAGTCGCTGTTTACTTCGACAAGCGCCGTTTGCGTTACAGGACTGGTCGCCTTTGATACCGCAGATACATTTAACGTTTTTGGACAGGCTATAATAGCAATTCTTATACAGATAGGCGGCTTAGGAATAGCTTCGCTGGGAATAGGCATTATGGCTCTGTCGGGCAGAAAAGTCAATATGCGAGACAGATATCTTGTAAAGGAAGCTTTAAACTACAGCTCCTTTGATGGCATTACCGGTCTTGTAAGATGGGTTTTGCTGACAACTGTGTGCATAGAATCCGCCGGTGCAGTTGTAAGCTTTTTTGTGTTTATCAGGGACTACAGCTTCTGGCAGGCGGTGTGGATGAGCATTTTTCATTCCATAGCGTCCTTTAACAATGCCGGCTTTGATATCATCGGCGGAGGCAGGGGACTTTCGCCGTACACTCACGACCCACTTATGAATATCGTAACCGCTCTTCTGATAATTCTGGGCGGTATCGGCTTTTATGCAATCAAAGAGATAATCTCGAAAAAATCATTCAAAAAATTCACACTCAATACAAAGGTCGCGCTTACAACATCGGCGGTGCTGATTATAGTGGGTACTCTTCTGCTGAAAATTTCCGAGGAAATGTCGTGGCTCGGAGCGTTCTTTACGAGTGTTTCAACAAGAACCGCAGGATTTTCAACCTATGCCATGGGTGGATTGTCAAGCGCGGGAATATTCATTGTTATTATTCTGATGTTTATAGGAGCGTCACCCGGATCGACCGGCGGCGGTGTCAAGACTACTACGTTTTTCGTGCTTATCAGCTCGGTTATCTCAATCATGACAAATAAGGATATGGGAGCGTTCAAGCGCAAATTCAAGCAGGAGACGGTCTTCAAGGCGTTTCTGATATTCGTAACGTCTATTATCATCTGCCTTGTTTCAACCTATCTGCTCTGCCTTACAGAGCCTGATATCGAATTTCTGCCGCTGCTGTTTGAAGCGGTATCAGCATTCGGAACGGTCGGACTTTCCACCGGTATAACCGCCGGAATCTCCGCGGCAGGTAAGATAGTTTTAATACTAACGATGTTTATAGGAAGAATCGGACCGCTTACGGCAGTAACACTTCTTGCAATAAGCCCACCGCCAACAGTCAGCAGGGCGGAAGAAAATATTTCAGTCGGATAAGGAAGGGGTAGTTTATCATATGAAAAAAACAAAAAGGAATAACAATACAACATATGGCATAATCGGCTTGGGACGCTTTGGCTTTGCTCTTGCTCAGAGTCTTTCGGAAAACGGAGTGGAAATTGTTGTTCTGGACAGTGACCCTGACAGAACCAAAGCGGCGCTTGCTTTTACGGACAATGCTTTCACGGTTGCAGGACTTAGCAGAGAGATACTTATGGATTGTGGAATCAACAACTGCGACACCGTAATAATCTGCATTGGCGAGGCAATAGATACAAGCATTCTGACAACCTTAACTGTAATAGAGCTTGGCGTTAAAAAGGTAATAGCAAAGGCTTCAAGCCTCGAACACGGTGCCGTTCTTGAAAAGCTCGGTGCTGAGGTTGTTTATCCCGAAAGAGACAGAGCACTTATTCTCTCCAAAAAGCTCACATCCTCAAAGATTATGGAATATATAACCGTCAGCGGAGAGGTTGACATAACCGAGATAGAGTTGCCCCAGATTCCGGAGGATATGACGGTTGTCAAATTCGGATTCCGCAACAAATACGGTCTTAACCTTATTGCCATCAAGCATGACGACGTTGTAACAACCGATATCGGACCTAACACTCCTGTTGTAACCGGCGATACCGTTGTTGTATGCGGCAAGAGAAATAATATAACCAAATTTGAAGCAGATCTTTAAAGAGGTGCTTAGCTCTATATGAAAAGCCATAAAGGAACGATATACTGCTCGTATACCGGATACATAACTCAGGCAATAGTCAATATCTTTGCACCTCTGCTTTTTGTCACGTTCAACGAGGAATTCGGTATATCCTTTTCACAGATAACGCTGATAACAACACTGAATTTCACAACCCAGCTTATTGTAGATTTGCTCAGCTCAAAGTTTGTGGATAAAATCGGCTACAGAGTATCTATAGTTTCAGCACATATTTTCTCAGCTCTCGGTCTTTTAGGCATGGCGTTTCTGCCGGGCATTCTGCCAAGTGCATATTCAGGACTGCTTATATCGGTCATTCTTTACGCAATAGGCGGCGGACTTATAGAGGTGCTTATCAGCCCGATAGTTGAAGCCTGTCCGAGCGACGATAAGGCTTCCGCTATGAGCCTTCTTCATTCATTTTACTGCTGGGGTTCTGTCGGAGTAATACTTTTGTCCACCGGCTTCTTTGCCGCGTTCGGAAGGGAACATTGGCGTATTTTAGCCTGCCTTTGGGCATTAATACCGATTGTAAATGCATTTTGCTTTACACGCGTTCCGATAGCCTCACTGACCAAAGAAGGCGAGGGAATGAAGATAGGCGAGCTTTGCAAAACCAAGCTGTTCTGGGTGTTTGTAGTGCTGATGCTCTGCGCCGGAGCAAGCGAGCTTTCAATGAGCCAATGGGCTTCGGCTTTCGCCGAAAATGGTTTAAAGGTTTCAAAAACCATCGGCGACCTTGCCGGTCCCTGCTTCTTTTCGGTGCTGATGGGTCTGGCAAGAGTGTTCTATGCTAAGTTCTCCGAAAAAATCAATCTTGTATCATTCATAATATTCAGCTCAGGGTTGTGCATAGCAGCTTATCTGATTACGGTTCTTTCTCCTGTACCGGTTCTTTCACTTATAGGCTGCGCTTTGTGCGGGCTTTCGGTGGGAATAATGTGGCCCGGTGTGTTCTGCATAGCTTCGGCTAAGCTTCCAAAGGGCGGCACTGCAATGTTTGCGCTTTTGGCTCTCGCCGGAGATATGGGCTGCTCAAGTGGTCCGACTATTGTAGGGATGGTTTCTGGAGCTTGTTCTGATAACCTCAAGGCAGGTCTTGCGTGTGCGATAGTTTTTCCTGTGCTTATGATAATCTGCACCATGATGCTTGTAAGAATGAATCCGGAAAAGCAAAAAGCTTGCAAAGCTAAATAGCTTTACACACGTTTTGGAGGAGCCAATGACATACAAATATATGCTGACTGCCGCAATAAAACAGTCTGCAATAGAAATGAACTGCCGCGATGAGGACTTCTTCTCGAACGAGAACAAAATTACAGCTTCAAAAGCCGACTTGCGTGCAAGAAAATACTATAGCCAGCCGTTTTCCTGCAATTTTGTCTCATATGGCAATAACGTTGTGGCTTCGGCAAATGATGAGCTTATTGCCTCGATTCGCGACTATATCGGATGCCGCGAATGGTATCACTGCTTTGAAACTCCTGCCGTCTGCGAGCTTAACGATATAATCCGTCCGCTGGGTTACAGCGTTAAATATATGGGCGAGTACTTTCTGCCTGACCCGCAAAACATCCCTGATATAGAGTGTCAATACGAAACAAGACGCCTTGTTCATGATGATTTCAAAGAGCTTTACCTTCCGCAGTGGAGCAACGCCCTGTGCGAAAAGCGTCCTCAACTGGATGTTATGGGCGTCGGAGCATACGACAACGGAGTGCTTATAGGCATGGCAGCCTGCTCTGCAGATTGTGAAAATATGTATCAGATAGGCGTAGATGTCCTGCCCCAATATCGCCGCATGGGAGTTGCAAGCGCGCTGACATCCCGACTTACTAAGGACATTCTTGTCGCAGGAAAGATTCCGTTTTACTGCGCAGCATGGTCGAATATTCGCTCTGTCAAAAACGCTTTAAGCTGTGGGTTCAAGCCGTCTTGGATAGAGCTTTCCGTGGCGAAAACCAATTAATACGATCTGAAAGCAAGTAATATTGTCCGAGTGCCGAAAATATAATTTGGTATGTTGACTATTGAATTTTTCGGTACAAACCTGAGCGTAACGTTCGGATTTTTGTTTCTTATCGCAGCTAACACTGCCGGCGGCGATATGCTGACGCTGTATTGTCTTGCTTTCTGCATTATTCACGAGCTTGCGCACCTTGTCTGCATGAGACTTTTGTCTGTGGATGTTTCAGAAATAAAGCTATATGGCGGCGGAATCAAAATCTGCGGCAGAGGACTTTCAGTGCTTGACAAGTGCAGGCAACTAATTATTTACTGTTCGGGATGTGCGGCAAATCTTATATTGGCAGCTGTATTTTACCTCGCGGGAAGTACACTTTTCTGCACCGTAAATCTATGCCTGCTTATTCTGAATCTTATGCCGGTTTCGTATTTCGACGGAGGACAGGTGCTATCGCTTGTTTTTCCTGACAAACGCAGACTGCGAGCGGCTCTTTCGGCGGCATCTGTCTGCATAATCGTCGGACTTGCTCTATTCGGAATATTTGTTTCAAAGGATACGGTATCGCTATCAGCTTTGATTACACTTGCGTTCATCATTCTTTCAGATTTACTGGATGTCTGATAGGAATTACAATATAAAGGATAAAAATCGAGGTATTAAAATGGATTTAAAGGACAAAATCGAAAAGCTTGCGCTTCGATCAATGAAACCGTCGAGATATATCGGCGGCGAGGTTGGAAGCGTTGTTAAGGATAAATCAAAGGTAGATGTCCGCTTTGCTTTCTGCTTTCCGGATACCTACGAGGTCGGAATGAGCCACTTGGGAATGAAAATTCTTTACGGTCTGAAGAACGCAAGAGAGAATTTCTGGTGCGAGCGCGTGTTTGCTCCGGCCAAGGATTTTGAAAAGCTTATGCGCGAAAATGATATCCCGCTGTACGCTCTTGAAAGTCTTGACCCTGTAAAGGAGTTTGACTTTATAGGCTTTACTATGCAATACGAGCTGAGCTATACCAATGTTCTTAATATGCTCGATCTTGCAGGTCTCGAGGTAAAGGCGGCGGACAGAAAAGAATCCGATCCGATAGTTGTAGCGGGAGGACCGTGTGTATGCAATCCCGAACCACTTGCACTGTTTTTTGACTTGTTCATACTCGGCGAGGGCGAGGAAGTCAACCTTGAGCTTATGGATTTGTACAACGATATGAAGCATCAAGGCAAATCCAAGTCAGAATTTTTGCGTGCTGCCTGCCATATCGAGGGCATATATGTCCCTGAGTTTTATAATGTCGAATACAATTCCAACGGTACAATAAAAAGCATAACATCTGACGGCGACGCTCCCATGCCCATCAGGAAAAGAATTATCAAGGACTTTGACAAGGTATACTATCCCGATTATTTTGTTGTTCCGTTTACAGATATCGTTCACGACAGGGCGGTTGTGGAGGTGCTCAGAGGATGTATCCGTGGATGCAGATTCTGTCAAGCCGGATACATTTACAGACCATTCAGGGAAAAGAGCGTTGATACCATCGCCAAGGAGACAAAAGCTCTCTGTGAGCAGACCGGATATGAGGAAGTTTCGCTGTCCTCACTTTCAACGAGCGACCATCCTGAGATAGAAGAGCTGCTGTCAAAGCTTGTAGACTATACCGAGTCTGAAAAGGTCAGCCTTTCTCTACCGTCTTTAAGAGTGGATAATTTCAGTGAGGAGATGCTTGAAAAAATCAATCGTGTCAGAAAAACCGGACTTACCTTTGCCGCGGAGGCAGGAACCCAACGCCTGCGCGATGTCATCAACAAAAATATAACCGAGGATGAGATACTTTCCACCTGCAAAATAGCGTTCATCAGCGGATATCAGACGGTCAAGCTTTATTTCATGATGGGTCTGCCTACCGAGACCGACGAGGACATTCAGGGTATAGTAACCCTTGTAAGAAAGATATCAGACCTGTTTTATGAGATCAATAGGGGAGTAAAGGGTAAATTTTTAAGCATTTCCGTCTCCTGCGCGACCTTTGTTCCCAAGCCGTTCACGCCGTTTGAGTTCGAGCCTCAGATAACCCGTGAGGAGGTAAAGCGCAGACAGGATATTCTCACTTCAAGCTTTAAATCAAAGCACATCCGCCTTTCATACCACGATTACAATGTAAGCATCCTTGAAGCAGCTCTGGCTCGCGGAGACAGGCGCGTGGGAGAAGTCATATATCAGGCATGGAAAAAGGGCTGCACCTTTGACAGCTGGGAGGAGCATTTTAAGTTTGACAGCTGGCTCGAAGCTTTTGCACAGTGTGGTCTTGACCCTGAATTTTATGCCTGCCGCACACGAAGCTTTGAAGAGGTAAATCCATGGTCGCATCTCGATTACTACATATCCAAACGCTTTTTGATTTCAGAAAATAAAAAGGCACACATGGCTGTTACAACTCCTAATTGCCGCGAGAAATGCTCCGGCTGCGGGGTCAAAAAGGAATGCGGAGGAACATACTGTGGTAAAGGATTATTATGACGTTCGGGCGGTCTTCAAAAAGACCGGCAGGGCGATATATATTTCGCATTTAGATTTGATGAGGGTTATGCAGCGCACCTTCAAGCGCGCTAAGCTGCCGGTATGGTTTACGAAGGGCTACAACCCGCATATATATCTTATGTTTGCTCTGCCGCTGTCTTTGGGAGTGTCAAGCGAATGTGAGCTTATGGATTTCGGAATAGACTTTTCTGCCGGAGAGCCTGACTATGAGGATATCAAAAAACGGCTGAATCAGGTGCTGCCCGCCGGACTTGAAATTGTAAAGCTTTATGAACCAAAAAATAAGCATACTGAAATTGGTTCCTGTGAATACGAGGTCAGCATATATTCCGAAAAAAGCCCGGAGGAGATACTGAAGCTTTACGATAGCTTTATTGCGCAGGACGGCATATATATCGAAAAACGTTGCAAGGTAAATATGCGGAAAACCATCGTTACCATAGATATAAAACCGGATATACTGCTTTTGGACAAGCACGCAGAAGCAGATTGCGCCTGTCTGAGCTTCCGACTTCCGGCTGGGATAAGTCATTCACTAAATATAGTCTCGCTTACAAACGCTTTTGAAAGCTTCTGCGGTTTTGAATTTGACAAAACATATATAAAACGCACAAGAATACTCTCAATAAGCGGCGAGAATTTTACATAATGTACTATTGAAACCCACCTGAATTTGTGATATAATATTAAAGCATTTGAGTTCCGTTATGTTCTCCGAGCATAATGGGGGTTAGTGCCTGTTCGTAAGAATTAGCATTAAAGCGGATAGTCCTCTGGCTTCGTTAAGCGGAAAGTTTTAATTTCATCTGTAATTCAAGCGATATTATGACGAAATAAATGCAGCAATCCGATAGAAGCGTATGAATGTCTGAAAGAAATAGGAGGAGTTTTAAAGTGGACGCTTTAAAAATCATTGCAAACTCAAGTTTGAAAAAGGAAGTTCCCGAATTTTCTGTCGGTGATACCGTAAAGGTACACGTAAGAATTCAGGAAGGCGACAAGTCAAGAATCCAGGTCTTCGAGGGCACCGTTATTGCCAAGAAGCACGGCGGCGTAAGCGAAACCTTCACCGTCCGCAGAATCGCACACGGCTGTGCAGTCGAAAGAGTATTCCCTCTCCATTCTCCCGTTGTTGAGAAGGTTGAGGTTGTAAGACTTGCCAAGGTCAGACGCGCTAAGCTCTACTACCTCAGATCAAGAGTTGGTAAGGCAGCTAAGACTAAGGATGCCATCAAGTAAATTGGGTTTAATTGAAAAGAGAAGCTGTTTTCGCGGCTTCTCTTTTTTCTTTTCAAAACCTATTGCATTTCAAGAAAAAATTTGGTACAATATATTGAATTGTATTTTTTAAACTTAGTTATAAGGAGCATGATATAAGCATGGGCGAAGAAAAAGTAGTTGCTGCAGATACAAAAAAGGTCAAAAAGAACAAAAAGCAAAAAGAGAAAAAGCCTTTTATAGATGAGCTTCTTGATTGGCTAAAAACTTTTGCCTTGGTTTTTATTGTTGTAGTTCTGATATTTACGTTTATCGCAAAGACTGTAATAGTAAACGGCAGCTCTATGAACGATACCCTTGTCGACAGAGATTTCCTTCTGCTGTGGAGCCTTTTCTATACTCCCAAGCAGGGCGATATCATCGCAGCAAACTGCGAAGGTCTTGATGAGGTAATAGTAAAAAGAGTAATAGCGGTAGGCGGTCAGGAGGTAAATATCGATTTTACCACAGGCACTGTTTATGTTGACGGCAAGGAGCTTGACGAACCGTATATAAAGAACCTTACGCTCAACGACGAGTTTGCATTCAATTATCCCATAGTTGTTGACGAGGGCTGCTATTTCTGTATGGGAGATAACCGTCAGGGTTCCAAGGACTCACGCCATCCCGATGTAGGATTTGTTTCAAGGGACGATATACTGGGCAAAGCCATTATGAGGATATACCCTCTTAATAAAATAAGATTTTTCAAGTAAAGGATTGATTATAATAGATTCAGGACTTACAATACAGTGGTTCCCCGGGCATATGGCAAAAACCCGCCGCTTGATGACCGAAAATCTGAAACTTGTTGACGCAGTTGTCGAGGTTACAGACGCAAGGATTCCGCGCTCAAGCAGAAACCCCGAAATGGATTCGCTTGTGGGCAGAAAGCCAAGGATAGTAGTACTCAACAAATGTGACGCCGCAGATGACGCTGTCACCTCACGGTGGATAGAAAGCTATAAAAACAGCGGGGTTTTTGCAGTAGCTACCGACTGCCGCAGCGGAAAGAACGTTTCAAGAATACTTCCGACTGTCAAAAGTGTTTTAGCAGACGATATAAAAAGATGGTCTGAAAAGGGAATGACAGGACGTTCTATAAGGCTTATGATAGTTGGAATACCGAATGTCGGCAAATCCTCGCTTATAAACAGACTTGCCGGATCAAAGCGTGCTAAGGTGGAGGACAGACCGGGCGTTACCAAGGGTAAGCAGTGGGTTTCGGTTTCAAGCGATA
>USEH01000007.1 GCA_900553675.1 uncultured Ruminococcus sp.
GTGCTATTTTACGACTTGTAGTAAAGAATGAAACTGATTATTCGCAAAACGGGCTGCCTATTGATGAATTGCAGAAAGAGATTAATTTAATATGCCAAGAAAATAATGAAGAATCTCTTGGAATAAGTAATATAACACAAGAATTGGGCTTGATTCACACCAGAGAAGAAAACAGACAAACAAAAAACAATTATATCCCTTTATTCTTTTTTGATAAAAGTAATAGAAAACTATTGATAATTGAACCCACCATTTATCAAATCAGGGAATATAATAGTTCGCTGTTAACTAATATAGTATCTAATCTATCATCTATTAATCAAGATGAACAGAAAATAATATAGGTGATTCGATATGTCCAACTTCACCTTCCTACTCTCCACCCCCGACTTCGCCCCATTTGCAGAAGTGGCGATCTCGGCAGAGAAGCTATTACATATTGATGTTGATTCCTGCGTCATCAACTGCCGCAGGGCTATGGAGTTTGCGGTCAAATTCATGTATTCTGTTGATCGTGATCTTGTCATGCCCTATCAGGATAGCCTTGTCTGTTTGATGAACGAAGAGAAATTCCGTGATATCATCGGTCCAGATATCTGGAAACGCATGGACTTCATCCGCAAAGTAGGCAACAATGCCGCACATGACGGCAAAAAGGTAACCAAGGATCAAGCCGAGCTTTGCCTCGAAAACCTCTATATCTTTCTTGACGAGGTGGCATATTACTATGCACCTGAGTACACGCAGGGGCAGTTCGACCGCACTCTGCTCGAAAAGCCGGCAGGGGAGATAGGTCCCATTGTTCCTAAAATTGATATTGATCTGGACAAGCTCGTCGAGGAAAACAAGGCACTTAAGGAAGAACTGACCGCCCGCCGTGCTGAGCAGCAGCTCACCTATGTCCCGAAGCTACTTGACCTATCGGAATACAAAACAAGAAAGATTTACATCGACTTTATGCTTCAGGATTCAGGCTGGGTTGAGGGCAAGGATTGGCTAGATGAGGTCGAGCTTTATGGTATGCCGAACAAGAGCGGGGTCGGATATGCCGATTATGTTCTATATGGTGACGATGGTAAGCCTTTGGCAGTGCTTGAAGCCAAGCGCACCTGCGTGGATGTTTCCAAGGGTAGACAGCAGGCAAAGCTCTATGCCGACCTTTTGGAGCAAAAATACGGTCGCCGTCCTGTCATCTTTCTATCCAATGGTTTTGATACGCGCATTTGGGATGATAAATTTTATCCCGAACGCCGTGTAGCGTCCGTTTATTCCAAGCGTGACCTTGAAAAGCTTTTCAATCTTCGGTCAATGCGCACAAGCTTGAAAAACGTATTTGTTGACAAGAAAATTGCAGGACGCTACTATCAAGAGGGTGCAATTAAAGCAGTCTGTGAATCGTTTGACAAGAAAAATCGTCGTAAAGCTCTGCTTGTTATGGCGACCGGATCAGGTAAGACAAGGACAGTAATTGGACTGTGCAAAATCTTGCTCGAACACGGATGGGTTAAGAATATTCTGTTCCTTGCAGACCGCAATTCTCTTGTGCTGCAGGCAAAGCGCGCATTCGTCAATATGATGTCAGACCTATCAGTGAACAATCTCTGTGAGGATAAGGAGAACTTTGACGCCCGCTGTGTATTCTCAACCTATCAGACAATGATGAACTGTATTGACACAATTAAGGATGAAAACGATCGCAAATTGTTTACTGTCGGACATTTTGACCTTGTTATTGTGGATGAAGCTCACCGCTCTATTTATAATAAATACAAGGATATTTTCAATTACTTTGATGCGCCGTTGGTGGGTCTTACCGCTACGCCCAAGGACGAGATCGATAAGAACACCTATGAGATTTTTGAGCTTGAAAACGGTGTCCCGACATATGGATATGAGCTTGCGCAAGCAGTCAAGGACGGCTATCTTGTAGATTTTATGTCGGTTGAAAGTAAACTGAAATTTATAGAGAAAGGTATCGTTTATGATGACCTGTCGGATGTGGACAAGGAAGCCTATGAAAACACCTTTGAGGATGAAAACGGCAAACTTCCCGAAAGTATAGAGTCGTCAGCTCTCAATGAATGGGTGTTTAACGAGGATACAATCCGTCAAGTGCTTCATATCCTGATGCAGAACGGTCTGCGCATAGACTATGGTGAAAAGCTTGGCAAGACAATTATTTTTGCAAAGAATCACGATCACGCCGAAAAGATACACGAGATTTTCGGTAAGGAATATCCTCATCTGTCTGGTTACACCAAGGTTATCGACAACTATATGACATATGCGCAGAGTGCAATTGATGAGTTTTCCGACCCCAAGAAACTGCCTCAAATTGCTATTTCGGTTGATATGCTCGATACCGGCATTGACGTACCTGAGGTGCTTAACCTTGTATTCTTTAAAAAAGTAATGAGTAAAGCAAAGTTTTGGCAGATGATTGGACGAGGTACACGCCGCTGTGACAGTCTGATAGACGGAAAGGACAAAGATAAATTCTATATTTTCGACTTCTGCGGTAACTTTGAATTCTTCCGCATGAATGAAGGCAAACCTACTGCCAATCAAATTGCTCTGCAAGGTGCTATCTTTCAGCTAAAAGCGCAGATTGCATTTAAATTGCAGAATCTTGAGTATCAAACAGATGATTTAATTGCATTTCGCAAAAGCATTGTTGACGATATGACGTGCAAGGTGAAAGAGCTGAATAAAGAAAATTTTGCGGTTCGTCAGCATCTGAAGTATGTGGAGCAGTTTGCTAATCCTGATAATTATGTTTCCTTGACTTATGAGGATACACTTTTGATTGCAGATGAATTGGCTCCCTTGATTATTCCCGACAAGGACGAAGCGTCGGCGGTTCGATTTGATGCATTGATGTACGGAATTGAACTTGCATACCTTGCAGGAAAGAAATATTCCCGTGCCCGTACTGACCTATGTAAAAAGGTAAGTGGTATAGCTGGCGTAGCAAATATTCCTGAAATCATGGCTCAGTCAGAATTGATAGACAAGATTCTGCATACAGATTATCTTGAAAATGCAGGAATCAACGAGTTTGAGCACATTCGTGAAAATCTACGTGATTTGATGAAATATATTCCGAAAACTGCTGTGCACTATATTACAAACTTCAGCGATGAAATTCTTTCAACTGATTGGCACGAATCAGAACTTGACAGCAATGATCTTGCCAATTATAAAGCAAAGGCGGAGTTTTATATCCGTCAGCATCAGAATGAGAAAGCCATCTCCAAACTTAAAGGCAATGTGCCATTGGATTCTGAAGATATCAAAGCACTTGAACGAATCATGTGGAGCGAAGTTGGAAGCAAAGCTGATTACGAGGCTGAATACGGTGATAAGCCTCTTGGCGAATTTGTGCGTGAGATCGTGGGTCTTGATATGGCTGCGGCTAAGCAGGCGTTTTCTGAATATCTTAGCAGTGCAAGACTTAATGCCGATCAAATTTATTTTGTAAACCAGATTATAGAATATGTCGTTCATAATGGCGTAATGAAGGATATGTCTGTTTTACAGGAAACTCCATTTACAGATAGGGGAAGCATAGTTGATGTCTTTGCCGATATATCTGTATGGATAGGAATCAAAAGAATCATCGATCAGATCAATGCAAATGCGGCTGCATGATGCATTCTCAGAAACTCCTGCGTCTCGCTATCATTCCAAATAGCTGATTGTCTTTTAGGGACAGTCTGCCTAAACTTTCTTACTTCGTCTTTCATGATGATTTCGTAATTTTCCAATTTTCAATTAAATATTATCTCCATGTAGCACGGGGCGACGCACCCCGGAACATAAATAAAATTGCATGGAGGTAATATCATGTCAAACATTAGCACCAACACAAAAGCCAACGAATCTAAAACATCCGTCCCCGAATCCCATGAAGAGGAAACCTGCTTCTGTCACTGTTGTGACAGTGAATACCCCTTATCCGCCCTCACAGTCGTTGAGGGCGGCTTTTATGTCTGCGAAAGCTGTCTTCCAGATAACACTGTTGTCTGTTCCAACTGCGGTTGTCTGCTCTTGCTCGAAGATAACGCAGGCTCAACAACTATCCCGCTCTGTCAGGATTGCTACGACGACCACTACAACACCTGTGTCGATTGTGGAAGGTTAATCCACGCCGATGACACATACTACCGCGACCGCTGCGATGATGACCCTTACTGCTATGACTGCTTCAGCAGACTTGAAAGAGGTTATGGAGTGGAAGATTACTATTACAAACCTGACCCCATCTTCTACGGCAATGGCAACAGATTCTTTGGAGTAGAACTTGAAATCGATGAAGCCGGAGAAAGCGACAGAAATGCTGATAGAATAATGTCCATAGGTAATACAAGCTCAGACCACATCTATTGCAAACATGACGGCTCACTTCATGACGGTTTTGAGATAGTAACCCATCCAATGACCTTAGACTATCACTTAAACAAAATGCCGTGGGCTGATGTTTTGAGAGAAGCTAAAAGCATGGGTTACATATCTCATCAGGCGGGTACTTGCGGTTTACACGTTCATGTAAACAGAAGCTCCCTTGGAAGAAACGTTGAGGAACAGGAAAGCTGTATAGGACGAATCCTTTTCTTCTTCGAGAAGCATTGGGATGAACTTCTTAAATTCTCACGCCGCACTCAAAGGCAGTTAGATAATTGGGCGGCAAGATATGGATACAAGGATACACCCAAAGAGCTGATGGAACACGTAAAGAAAGGTACAAGTAAGGGGAGATATGCCTGTGTAAATCTTCAAAATTATGACACTATAGAATTCAGAATCTTTAGAGGCACCCTCAAATTAAACACTCTCCTTGCCACTTTGCAGTTAGTAAACAACATCTGCGAGGTGGCTTATTATTTATCTGACTATGATGTGCAGAATCTCTCTTGGACATCTTTCGTCAAGTCTTGTAAGGAACCTGAGCTTATTCAGTATCTGAAAGAACGAGAAATCTATATCAATGAGCCGGTCAATGGAGAGGAGGAAATATAATGTGCTGTCTGTTTGGAATACTCGATTATAACCATAGCCTGAGCAAAAGACAGATGAACCGTTTGCTTTCAGTCCTCTCAACCGCTTGTGAAGCAAGAGGTACAGATGCTACTGGTATAGCGTACAACTATAACGGAAAACTTAGGATATATAAACGCCCGCTTCCCGCTCACATCATGAGATACAACGTCCCTGACGGAGTAAGCGCGGTTATGGGGCATACAAGAATGGCAACCCAAGGCTCTGAAAAGCTCAACTTCAACAACCATCCTTTCTATGGCAGAGCTGATGTTTCATTTGCTCTCGCCCACAATGGGGTTATCTACAACGATGAACAAATAAGGAAAATCGAAAGCCTTCCCTTGACCCATATTGAAACCGACAGCTACATAGCCGTACAGCTTATAGAAAGCAAGAAGGAGCTATCTTTTGACAGCTTGAGATATATGGCAGAACAGCTTCAAGGTAGTATGACCATCACGGTCTTAGATTCCTCGGACAATCTTTACATAGTCAAAGGAGATAATCCACTATGCTTATATCATTATCCCGAAAGAGGACTTTACATCTATGCCTCCACCGAAGAAATCTTGAAAGCAGGATTAAAGAAGCTCTATCTCAACTTCGGAAAGCATGATAAAGTCAAGCTTGAAAGTGGGGATATCTTACGCATTGATAGCAACGGCAGACAAACCCGCTCCAAATTCGACGATATGGGATTGTATTATAACTACAACTGTTACTTCCCATATAGCCACGGCTGGGAAGAAATCTGGTCTGCGCCAAGCAAGCCATCAATCTCCGCATTAGACCCGGCGGAAAAGCAGTACCTTGACGATATGAAACATATAGCGTACCATTTCGGCTATATGCCTGAGGACATTGACGAACTCTTGGTCGAGGGCTACACGCTTGACGAAATCGAAGAATTTATATTCGCATAGCAAAGGAGAATTTAAATGTCAAAAATAACCGTATTAGTAATCGAACCTGAGCGCAAGCCATACGTAAAAGAAATAGAGCATACTCTAGAGTCGCTTCAACGTGAAGTAGGCGGATGCATTCAAGCCGTTTATCCATGGGAGGAACCCGCCGCACTTGTCTGTGACGAAGAATCCAAGCTTAAATCCTCGCCATTCAACCGCGCCCTTCGCGATGAGCAGGGAAACGTATATGACTACATAGCAGGGACATTCTTAATCGTAGGTCTGGGAGATGAGGACTTCACCTCACTCCAGCCTGAACTCATCGCGCACTTCTCGAAGATGTTTGCATCTCCTGAAATAATGCTAAATCTTGGCGGACATCTAATCATTGTGCGAATATAGTAAGTCCCAACTTTGTCAATCAAAATACGCCCGATACCGATGTACAATCAAATGTAAAAATTTACAAAGCAACATACATATTAAAAACATATTGGGGACCCCGGCGGGGAAGGACATCAACGTTCTTCCCCTTGCGTGAATTTATCAGGAGATGATTATATGCCAATATTTAAAACAGCAAACAGCAAAGGAAAGTATCGCGATTTAAAAGCCAAAGAGCAGGTTATAGGATATATTATGAATCCTGCGAAAACACCTCACGGCTTCCGTGGAGGGTCTATGGGAGACCCGAACAATATCGCTCAGAGCATGAATGAAGTGTCCGAAAAATACGGTAAAACGGATGGCGTTCAGTGCAGACACTTCATTATATCCTTCAATAAGGGCGAGGTCAGAAACTGTAAAGAAGCAAACGTAATTGCAGAAGAAATTGTTGATTGCTTTGGAAGAGAATATCAAGCAGCATATGCCGTCCATGAGGATTCATTTTATCCTCATATACATATAGTCATGAATCCCGTGAGCTTTCAGGATGGTCACAGATATCACGGTACCAAAAAGGAACATTATGAGATGATGGACTCAATAAACAGAATACTTCGTCGACATAACGCAGGCAGGCTGATATTTATGTCTAATACATAAATTAAGGAGGCACCCGCCTTGAAGAAAAAACTCAATTACAGATTTCATAACCCAAATCCCCCGGATGTCACTGTTGACTACATACTAAAGGTATTTATGCAGGTGAATATCCCAAAGGTTGAAAAAGCCGTCCGCGATGCTAAAGTTCGCGCGATGGTTGAAGAAAGTCAGAAAGACCGTTCTGCCTAGGAGCGGTCTTTGGATTTCTTGATGTCGTGATTGATTTATAGTGGCTTTGTTTTTTATGTTTTTAACGATACTCGCTAAGAGATTTTTAATCTTGAAAGGATTGAAAAACATGGTATTATGGTGTATAATGTAAAATAGATATAATCATCAAGCGGGAAAATTTTTTCTCCTAAAATTATGACTTAACATTGTATGGAGGTACAGTATGGCTATTCCCAATATAAATAAGCAGGACATCATAGAAGCCTTAAAGTATATCAATGATCACGGAGTGCCTTCTCAGAATCAGAGCACAAAATATGAGCTTGTTTCTGAAAACGGAAAAAAGTATCCGGTGAAGTATGTCATAGCCGTGGCTGTACATATAGCAAACGGAGCGGGGATTGAGATATCGGGCTATAATTCGGTTGAAGCAAAAAACTTTCTAAAGTCTCATGGCTTCAGAATTGAGATTAAACAGCAGGAAAAATTTATATTGACTATTACCGCTGACAAAATTATATCAACCGATGAGAAATTTACAACGGATAATCTGAGCCTTGGGGACGGTCATGTGCCGATAGATGTGTATTTCAAAAGAGCAGATGGAACGATAGTTCGCCGCAACTATAACAAGATGGAAAGGAAAAATTCCAATATGACCCTGCCGCGCATTGCTTGTCAAGTTTTTGAGAATCAGATTTCCGCTCTGTCTGATGAGGATAAAAAGAATTTTCCGGTTTGCAGGTATAAACCCGATAGCCAATTGATCTGCGGGATTTATCCAAGCGTGGAGGAATACAAAAAGTATAAAAACACCTTGGAGTTTTTGACTTATAACTGCAAAGACGGCAGTCAGTTTGTCATTTACAGCTGGAACATTTTTTCTACACTCCTTTTTGTACAGGAATGTCTTAAGCGTTTCGGCGAGGACGGAGATCAATTTGTCCTTACATATCGTGAAGAATATGAAGATGAAAAAGGAAATGGAAAAGAAGAACATCCGGAACTGGTTAATTCGGCGATAGACATTCCCGATAAGCCTGCCATACCGTTTACCGGCTACAAAAATACATTCTCTTCCATGTTGATTGAATCAAAGAATCTGATTTTCCGCGGCGCTCCGGGTACAGGCAAGTCGTATCTTGCCAAGAAAATTGCCGCGGATATTATTACTAAAGGTCAATCCGATGATTATGCAAGCCTTACGGACGAGCAGAAAAAGCAGGTGGAGTTTGTTCAGTTCCATCCGAGCTATGATTACTCTGATTTTGTCGAGGGCTTAAGACCAAAGGTAAATGACGACGGCACGATGGGCTTTGAGCTTCAGGACGGAATATTCAAAAAGTTTGTCGCTCGCGCACGAAAGAATTATGAAAATTCCCGTAAAACCAAAGAAACAATTGCAAAGGAAATCTCTGTTCAGGAAGCAATGTCGGAGTTCTTTTCAAATATTGAGCTTGGTGTAGACACATTTAAGACGATAAATGAAAATGAATTCACCATTACAAGCGTGGATGATGATCACGTTTATATCTCCATCCCTGCAAATGCCTCTGCTAATAAGCTCACTTTGAATCTTGATGAGATACGGCGAATGCTTGAATCGGGAAAAGAATTTGATAAGATAAAAGACATTTCATCATTCTTTGGCAAGACGTTTGCTACGCAGGGTTATTCCTACGACTATATCATATACAAGGAAATACTGAAGCTTAAAAACAAAGCTAAAAAATCAACAGCCAAGGTTGAAGAACAGAAAAATTATGTCTTTATCATTGATGAAATCAACCGCGGCGAAATTTCAAAGATTTTCGGAGAGCTGTTCTATTCTATCGATCCGGGATACAGGGGCAAAGCGGGCGAAATATCCACGCAGTATTCCAATCTGCATTCCGATCCTGATGAGAAATTCTATGTTCCGGAGAATGTCTATATCATTGGCACAATGAATGATATCGATCGCTCTGTTGACAGCTTCGACTTTGCAATGCGCAGACGTTTCCGCTTTATAGAGCTTAAGGCAAATGATTACACAGAGATGCTGGATGAACTTGAAGATGAAAACCTGAAAGCAGAAGCTATCGGTCGAATGAAATCCTTGAACGATGAAATTGCAAGAGTCGAGGACTTGAATGAAAACTATCAGATCGGTGCGTCTTACTTCTTGAAATTGAAAACGATTGGTTTTGATCAGCTGTGGACTGATTATCTCAAGCCACTTTTGCAGGAATACATCAGGGGTATGTATGACGAAGCTGGACTGATGAAGAAATTTGCAAAGGCATACGGCTATATTGAAAAAGCGGAAGGCGATGCAAATGAAACAGCTCAGAATCAAGGATAATTCGCAGTATAAAAAAGACACTTTTTCTGATATAGGAACACTAACCGGTAAGATAGCCAATAAGACTCTTGAACAGCTCGAAAGGGAAGGTATATTCGTATTTCCGGAGATTCTTAAAGACGCTGAGGACTTAACAAAGGACCAGATGATTCTTCAAGGAATAAACGACACCTACCGTTTCGGCAATATCATGGGTTTTCTGGGCTGTGGGGATGAGAGGCTTATTATAGAATCAAGGTTTTGTGGAAAGGGTGAGGATCACTTTTTCAGATATCTTATAAGCAAAGTTCTTGACTTTCCAAACATTGTAGACTTAGAGTCGGATGCAGATCAGAATAACAAGCTGTTTAACTTTCTGCTGTTTCTGTTTCCATATTACCTGAAGATCGCCATGCGAAAGGGTCTTTTCAAAGAATATATCTATCATAGGTATAATGATGGCAATGTTAAAGGGACAATAGATATCGCAAGGCACATTAAACAGAACACTCCGTTTACAGGAAAAGTCGCATATAATCAAAGGGAATTCTCATATGATAACAGCCTGACCGAGCTGGTGCGCCATACCATAGAGTTTATAAAACGTAAGTCATACGGGAACAAGCTTCTTATCAAAGTAAAGGACGAGGTAAAACTTGTTATAAGCGCAACTCCTAAATACGAGGCATGCGACAGGCAAAAAATTGTTGATGAAAACAGAAAGAACCCCATCCGCCATGCATATTTTCGGGAATACCTTGCTCTTCAAAGGCTGTGTATTCTGATTCTCCGTCACCAAAAGCATCAGATTGGCTTTGGCTCGCGGCAGATATATGGAATTTTGTTTGACGGAGCATGGCTGTGGGAGGAATATGTCTCATCACTCATTAAGGAAAAATTTTATCACCCGATGAACAAGAGAGGCAAAGATAAACAGTGGCTGTTTAGCGGTGAAAGTGGTAAAATAGGTTCAATCTATCCCGACTTTATCAGTAGAAACAGCGAAACAAGAATCATCGCCGATGCCAAGTATAAGCCGATGGACAATATCGGGAACCGAGACTACCTTCAGTTGCTTGCATATATGTTCAGGTTTGATGCCAAGACAGGTTATTATCTATATCCAGAAGCGGGCACGGCTGACGATTTAGTGCTATTGATGAATCGCGGCACAACCTATGAAGATAACGTCAAGCCAAGAAGCGATATCAGAGTAATCAAACACGGCTTGAAAATCCCTGCAAATGCCGCTGACTATGCCGAATTTGCAGATAAAATGAAGGACAGTGAAGAACAATTCAAGCTGGTGTTTTAACATGATTGACTCATAGGAGATAAATCAAAATGACAGAAAGCGAATTCATAGCAGCGCATGAAGCTTCAAGATATAACAGAGACACATTATCTCACGATAGCAAATGTGGCTGTTTTTATTGTCTGAAAATTTTCTCGCCATCTAGGATTAAAGAATGGTGTCCTGAGCGGGATGATGAGAAAGTCACAGCTATATGCCCATATTGCGGTGTAGATTCCGTAATCGGTGCAAGCTCCGGCTTTCCAATGACAAAAGAGTTTTTGAAGGCTATGTATAATAGGTGGTTCGGAGAGGATGACTAAAATGCGCAGAAAAATTAATCCAAAGGCTGCCCAATTGTCGAATATGACCTTGTGACCATCAAATAGGCGAATTAGTCATGACTGAATTACGATACAAGGAGGCGATTCAATGATAATAAGCGCCAGCAGAAGAACCGACATCCCAACATACTATTCAGACTGGTTTTTCAACAGACTAAATGAAGAGTATGTTCTGGTAAGAAATCCGATGAATATTCATCAGGTTAGCAGAATAAGTCTGTCACCGGATATCGTTGATGGAATTGTTTTTTGGACGAAAAATCCGGTACCCATGCTGAACCGTCTGTCCGAACTTGAAAGATATAATTACTACTTTCAGTTTACATTGACCGCTTATGATAAGGACGTGGAGTCGAATATTCCATCCAAGAACAACATAATAATTCCGGCGTTTCAACAATTGTCGAAGTCCATCGGAAGAGAAAAGATTGTCTGGCGATATGATCCAATCTTCTTTAATGATAGGTATACAATGGAATACCATTGTAAATATTTCAGAGCTCTGGCGGCAAGACTGGGCGATTATACGGAAAAATGTACCGTGAGTTTTCTTGACATCTATCGCAACACGGCAAGAAACACTCAATCGCTGAAAATCCATCCGGAGACAAAAGAGCAGCAAATCGAACTGATGCAAAGGTTTTCCGAAATAGCAAAAGAGTATGGATTCTATATTGACACCTGTTCCGAAGCGGTTGACCTCGATAAACTCGGAATTGCTCATGCCAGCTGTATCGACAAAGAGCGTTTTGAACGTATAGGAAAATACAAATTATCTGTAGGAAAAGACCGGAATCAGCGGCCGGAATGTGGCTGTATTTCCAGCGTTGATATAGGAGCATATAACACCTGTAAAAACGGCTGTCTATATTGTTATGCCAATTATAGCAATAATGCAGTCATGCAAAATACTCAGGCGCATAACCCTTTATCTCCGCTCCTCTTCGGCGAGATTGGTCCTGACGACGTTATAAAAGAACGTAAGCTGACATCGCTCAAGGAAGACCAGCTTACGTTGTTTGATTTCATAGAATGAGAAAAGCCTCGATTGATTTGGTAAAATCATACAAATCAGGAATCAGAATTATTCGCTCCACGCCCAACTTCAAGCCTAAACTCCCGCTCCAACTCCCTCCTAACAATCTCAACCCCATTCTCATCATTAATAACGCTCACCCCATCAAACACAGATATAGAAATATCGGCATCACTGCTCTTTTCTCTCGACGCTACAAAAATCCGCCCGCCGCCGTGGACAATCTCCGCCGCTGCGGGCGAAGCTTTTATCTCGATTCCGAACGCTGAAATATCTATGCCTGTATCGTCGCAACGTGACAGAGCATAACTCTGCACATCAGAATCCATCTGTTTCATAACAATATTGCCGTTTTCGCTGTCTTTTAGGATTATTGCAAGCTCAGTGCCGGATAAATCCTCCTCGCTCAAACTGTCAGTATATGTATAAAACAGCCCCTCATCCGAGACAATCATAACTGAGCTTTCACCCTTAGAAACAGTGCAGACAAACCCGCCGTTCTCTGTCTCGATGTTCATGTATACCAGATGGTTTTCAATCGCCGCTGTGCATATCAACACGGCAATAGCGGCGAAATATGCCGCGACTGCCGCCTTCGTTGTCGACTTGACACTCCTGCTGTATAAATAGATAACAACAACCGCAGTGCCGAGCAAAACAAGTATAACCGTTATCCACCTGCATTTCACGCCTATCCACGAGATATTGAGCGAGCTTATTCTCCTGCTGATTTTTGTAACAATCTCAATCAGCTTTGCTGCAAGCCTTACTATGATTTCAAGGACGGCAGGACAACCCAACACTGCAAATATCATAGAAAGGCAAAGTGCAGCCGAACAAAGGGGAAGGAGCAAAAGGTTTGCAGCCACTGAAACCAGCGAAACCTCACTGAAAAAGCAGACGACAGCCGGAAGAGTACATGCCGCCGCGCAAGCCGAAACGGTAATCGCTTGTAAAAGCTTACTTTTGATTCTGTAGCTGTCGATGACTGCGCTTGCAGCAGTCCCCGCGCCGAACACTCCGCTGACTGACAATATAAACGACGGACTTGCGACTATATACGGATTAGTCACAGACATAATCATAATGCACAGAGCAATAGACTCCTTGCCGGAATACTCCTGCAAAAGCAGATTGGAAAACAGAAGAACACTCATCATGATAAGCGCACGTATCGAGGATATCTTCGCGCCCGAAAATATAACGAAAAGCACCATGACGGCTTCACTGCAAATAAATGATATTATCCTGCCGAACCTTTTCATAATTATGGCGATAAATCCGGCAATCACCGAAACATGGATTCCCGAAACTGCCAGAACATGACCCACTCCGGCTCTGGACATATCCGTTCTTATGTCTCTATCGACAAAGGATGTATTTCCGCAGAGCATGGCTGCAAGTATTCCGCCGCTTTCTTTTCCGCAGATTGAAACCAGCCTTTGCGAAACGCTCCGGCTGTATATCCTGATTCCGGCAAAAGCCCTTGCAAGACCCTTTGCGTCCTCAACACCGCTCACATGGACATCATCAAGATTCACATACCGCCTGTCCGGATAGCTGTAGAGCATATCCTCCAAGTCGGTTATCTCGCTTATCAGCGCGCTCAGCGTGACCTTGGAGCCGTACTCTATCGGTTCGGGATTGTAAAAGCTCATGCGGCACTTAACGCCGTTTATTTTGCCTGACAGCGTTATCCGGCAGTAGCCCTCGCCGGATACGTCAACAACCGTTCCCGACACCTGAACGTTTTGGCCGACAAGCTCCTTTACAGCGTCAACCCGCGTGTGGGTGTAGAAGACGTTGTATATCCCGGCGACAGCCATGGAAATAAAAACAACCGCCGCCATTGCAGCTTCGGCACGGATTTTGTGATTCAAGCGGGAAATCACAAGAGCGGCGAAGCCAATGCAAAGAGCGACGGCAATAAATAATATTTTGTACTTCGGCAGAGCATAGAAGCAAAACAGCAACCCGGCTACCGTTCCGAAAGCAGTAAGCGACAAAGCGTGCTTCATAGACTCAACCCCTGATAATTTTAGTGTTCTGGTTTAAACTGCTACTATAGTATCATATTATTCGACATATTTCAAGGGGTAGGGAATAACTTTTGGAAAAATACTTAGGATAATTTGCAAATACAAATGCAACAAATTATGAGAATTATTTTTTATACAACTCAAAGTGAGTAAAGGAATTTAAACGTTTTCGTATACGACTGGCAGTGAGCTATGGTTGTGTTTACTTCCATTATAGCATAAACTGCTTTATGCCCATTTTTTCACACATGAACTAAAATTATAATTCTATAGTATGCAAAATTGACAATGACAGAGTAAATATATGAAAAAGATGTTGACAAATCAACATCTCTTTGCTATAATAAAGCCTTGTAAGATATTTGCACGCAAGTCTCAAATATATATAAAGGGTAAGGTCAAAAAGCATGAATCCGTTTTATAAATTATATTGCCGAATATTTCAGATTGGATTGAGAATCGCACTGCCGATTCTGCCGTACAGGAATCCCGAAATTATTGACAGAATATCCGACGTCCCGCTGATCGTGAAAAAAGCCAATCTCAAAAAGCCGTTTATCATAACCGACGGCAACCTTTCAAAGCTGGGTGCAGCCGAAGGCTTAAAGGGATGCCTTGAAAAGGCAGGAATAGATTTTGCATTCTATGACGGTGCGTTCCCTAATCCCACTACAGAGCTTGCAAAAGAGGCTTATGGGATTTACAAATCAAACGGCTGCGACTCAATCATCGCCTTAGGCGGCGGCTCGCCAATGGATCTGTCAAAGGCAGTGGGGATTTTAGCCGTCAAGCCTGATACTGAGCTTCGCAGGTTGGCTGGCATTCTAAAGGTCAGAAAGCGCATACCAACGCTTATAGCCATCCCAACAACCGCAGGAACCGGCAGCGAAACAACCCTTGCAGCGGTTTTGATAGATTCCGGAACAAGACATAAATTTGCGATAAACGATTTTCCCCTCATACCGCGATACGCAGTTCTCGCGCCGGAGATGATACACACCCTGCCGCCGTCCATAGCAGCCGAAACCGGCATAGATGCACTTACCCACGCCGTTGAAGCCTACATAGGTCGCTCAACAACTAAGGGCACAAGGGCGGACGCCAAAGAAGCGGTCAGGCTGATTTTTGAAAATCTCGACAAATCCTGCTGCCATGAAAGCTCTCAGGCGGAGGCAGCTATGCTCAGAGCTTCCCACCTTGCGGGAAGGGCGTTTACAAGGTCTTATGTCGGCTATGTTCATGCCGTTTCTCATAGTCTCAGCGGAAAATATAACCTCCCTCATGGCAGAACCAATGCGACTCTTTTGCCTGTCGTTCTCAGAATGTACGGCGAGTGCGTTTACAAAAAGCTTGCGGAATTAGCCGTCTGCGCAGGTCTTGGAGACAAGAACCAAGGCGTGGAAGCTCTGGCGGAGGCTTTTATTTCCGCGATAGAAAAGATGAATTTAAAGCACGGCATACCCGAGTATATCCCAGAAATCAAAGAGGAGGATATAGGGGAGCTTTCGCGGTACGCTGCAAAGGAAGCAAATCCGCTCTATCCCGTACCCAAGCTGTGGGATGCCCATGAGCTTGAACTAATCTACAGAAAGGTGATGAAATCCAATGGAAAAAACTGAAATCCAGAAGCTTCTAGACGGTCAAAGGAAGTTTTTCCTGACCGGAAAAACCCTGCCGATAGCATACAGAAGGGAAGCTCTTAAAAAGCTTCTTAAAGCAGTTGATGATAATGAGACTCTCCTTGCCGAAGCACTTTATTCCGATTTGGGAAAGAGCTGTCAGGAAAGCTATATGTGTGAAATCGGTCTTGTAAAGAGCGAAATCGGGTATATGCTGCGGCATATGCGCAGCTTTGCAAAGGAACACAGGGTTCACACCCCACTTGCCCAGACCCTTTCGCGGAGCTTTGTCAAGCCCTCTCCATATGGAAATGTTCTTATTATGAGTCCATGGAATTATCCTGTTTTGCTGACTCTCGAACCCTTGACCGACGCTCTTGCCGCAGGAAATACAGCTATTGTAAAGCCGAGCGCGTATTCGCCCGCCGTATCGGATGTCTTGGAGAAGCTTATAAGCGACTGTTTTCCCAAGGAGTATGTCGCCGTAGTCAAGGGCGGACGGCAGGAAAATGCCAGTCTTCTGGATTGTGACTTCAACTACATTTTCTTTACGGGAAGCAAAACGGTCGGCAAGGAGGTCATGAGAAAAGCTTCCGAAAGGCTTATACCCATCACCTTGGAGCTTGGCGGAAAAAGCCCCTGTATCGTCGATAAATCCGCCGATATCAGGCTTGCAGCGAAAAGAATGGTATTCGGAAAGTTTGTAAATTGCGGTCAGACCTGCGTTGCTCCCGATTATATTTACTGCGACCCAAGCATAAAAGGGCGTTTGGTTGAGGAGATAATACGCCAGATTCATAAGCAGTACGGTGAAAGTCCTCTTGACAACAAAAACTACGGCAAAATCATTTCAAAAAAGCATTATGACCGCATAACAGGGTTGATTGACTCACAAAAGACGGTGCTTGGTGGTAAATCCGACCTGCAGACCCTTCGGATTGAGCCGACAATAATGGATAACGTCAGCTGGGATGACGCCGTTATGCAGGAGGAAATCTTCGGACCTGTCCTGCCTATTCTTGAATACAAAAGCCTTGAAGAAGCCGCGGATAAAATCAACTCGATGGATTCGCCGCTCGCTCTTTATATCTTTTCCTCGGACAAAAAGAACATCAGCTTTGTTAAAAACCGCATACAATTCGGCGGAGGATGTATCAACGACACTCTTATACACCTCGCAACGAGCGAAATGGGCTTTGGCGGGGTAGGCGAAAGCGGCATGGGCTCCTACCATGGCAAAGCAGGATTTGACGCGTTTTCGCATAAGAAGAGCATAGTCGACAAAAAAACTATTATCGACCTACCCATGAGATACCAGCCGTATACTAAGCTCTATGAGAAGATGATTCGCGTTTTTCTTAGGTGACGGTGGATCGGAAAAAGACTTATACATTAAATCGGGCGCAAAATCACTTACAGCGTGGTTTTGCGCCCGATTTTTGATTATATTTCATGCTGAAAGATGCCAAATGAATCGAATATGGGTATCTTAATTAAGCATTTTCATATAGGACTCAAGGGAAATATACAATATACATATTCAACTCCCAAAGAAGTATTTTGTCAACGAATAAAAAGACGAATGCGACATTTCACGCTAAGTCATCTCAAAAGAAAAATACCGGAAAACTTTATATCACCTCTTGACAAAAGTACGAAATCGTACTATAATCAATCAGCAAGTACGATTTCATACTTATGGAGGACACAAAATGGACAAAAAAATCAGCGCAAGAATCCACCGAATAAACTACCTCAACGCCGAGCTAAACGCCTTGTATCACAATGCATCTCTGAAATTAGGACTTACAGACAGCGCGTCAATCGTGCTGTATACCATTTACGACAACGGCGAAAACTGTCTGCTAAGTGAAATATATAAGCAATCCGGCATAAGCAAGCAGACCGTCAATTCTGCAATACGCAAGCTTGAAAAGGAGGACATTATCTTTTTGGAGCAGCACTCAGGCAGGGCAAAAAAAGTAGTCCTCACCGATTTGGGCAAGGACTATGTTCAAAAAACAGTTGCAAGGCTGTTTAACGCCGAAGCCGCTGCGTTTTCATCTTGGACAGAGGACGAAATCAACGCCCACATCGGGTTCATGGAAAAGTATATAGATTCTTTCCGCGAACAGGTCAAAAATCTTTAGAATTGATATTTGGAGACATACGATATACTATGAAAATTCAACTTTCAGATCACTTTACATATGGTAAGCTTATACGCTTTACCATTCCGTCCATCGCCATGATGATATTCACCTCGATTTATGGCGTGGTTGACGGATTTTTCGTATCAAACTTTGCAGGAAAAACACCCTTTTCGGCAGTCAACCTGATAATGCCGTTTCTGATGATTCTGGCGACGGTCGGCTTTATGTTCGGAACAGGCGGCACAGCCATAGTCGCCAAAACCTTCGGCGAGGGCGACAAGGAAAAAGCAAACGAATACTTCTCACTCTTTATCTATGTTGCGTTTGCCTTGGGAATTGTTTTCGCGATATTGGGCATAGCATTTATCCGACCGATATCCGCTCTGCTCGGAGCGGAAGGGGAACTGCTCGAAGACTGCGTTGTTTACGCCCGGGTTATTCTTATCGCTCTGCCGTTTTATGTGCTTCAACTGCTATTTCAGAGCTTCTTTCCGGCAGCTGAGAAACCGCAGCTCGGTCTTGCTGTAACTGTTTTGTCGGGAGTTACAAACATGGTTCTCGACGCCGTCCTCGTAATCCTCCTGCCTCAGGAATACAAGCTCGTTGGCGCGGCAATTGCAACGGCTATGAGCCAGTTTGTCGGCGGAGTCATCCCGCTAATTTACTTTTTCCGCAAGAACAGCAGTATTCTTCGCCTTGGCAAGACGAAGTTCGACGGCAGGGCAATCCTGAAAGCCTGTACAAACGGTTCTTCGGAATTTATGAGCAACGTTTCAATGAGCGTTGTTGGTATGCTCTATAATATACAGCTTCTGAAATATGCCGGAGAAAACGGTGTTGCCGCCTATGGCGTGATGATGTATGTAAGCATGATTTTCTCCGCGGCTTTTATAGGATACTCCATCGGCGTGGCTCCGGTCATCAGCTATCACAACGGCGCGCAGAATTATAAGGAATCTAAAGGACTTTTCCGCCAAAGCCTGATTATTATAGGTATATTCGGTATCAGCATGGTTTTAGCAGCAGAAATAACGGCTCTGCCACTCTCAAAAATCTTCGTCGGATATGACGCAGAGCTTTTGTCGCTGACCGTATCGGGATACAGGATATTTGCAGTGTCCTTCATATTTATGGGCTTTGCCATTTTCAGTTCGGGTTTCTTTACCGCCCTGAACGACGGCTTAACCTCTGCGCTGATATCCTTCCTGCGAACACTTGTATTCCAGACAGCCGCAGTTATGCTCCTTCCTCTGCTTTGGGGAATCGACGGCGTCTGGATTTCGATTGTAGTTGCCGAAGCAATGGCGGTGGTTATTTCTGCGGTGTTTCTTGGTATCAGGCAGAAGGATTATCATTATTGAAAATGTGATTTTGCAAATGAAGGCTATATTATCACGTGCTAAGCCATGTATATTTTGAGAACTGAACATCATAAATCATACATCATAGTCCTTGCGAATGTTATTAAAAACTCTTTTAGCGCTTTTTGCTCTTCCAGCCGTAATATCCGCATATCCTTTCTCCAGTTCTGCATTCAATTGTTCGTCGGTTAAAGCACCAATACTAATTGTTCTCGCAGAAGGCAGCCCAACCTCAAGCAGATATTTTATATAGCTATGATTATATAATATTTCTCTTGACATCTCAGCTCCATATGCTATAATAAGAAGTAACAGAAAGCAATCCACGCCACAGAGAGGTGCAAACATGAACATAGCCGCCTACTGCCGGGTCTCAACCGACAAAGAGGATCAGCTCAACAGCCTTGAAGCGCAGAAAAAATTCTTTCAGGAGTACTGCGCCAAAACCAACGACAACTTAGTCCGCCTCTATGCCGACGAGGGCATTTCAGGCACTAAAACAAAAAACCGCAAAGAGTTTTTAAAGATGATGTCAGACGCCGAGCATGGCTTGTTCCAGATGGTTGTAGTAAAGGATATATCCCGCTTCGCAAGAAACACCGTTGACCTTTTGCAGAATATCCGAAAGCTGAGATCCATGGGTATCGAAACGCAGTTCCTCACTGCAAACATGACAAGTATGGGCAACAGCGAATTTGTGCTTACGGTCTTCGGCGCCCTCGCGCAGGAAGAAAGCAATAACACCTCAAAGCGTGTAAAGTTCGGCAAAAAGATAAATGCCGAAAAGGGCAGGGTGCCGAATATTGTCTTCGGCTACGATAAAACCATCGGCGATTATTTTAATCTTACGATTAATCAGGAAGAAGCCGAGGTAGTGCGGCAGATTTTCAGATGGTACACCGAGGATGGCTATGGCGCGTCGAAAATATCGGGTATGCTAAACGAGAGGAAGATCCGCACAAAGCGTAACTGCCTGTGGACACAGAATGCCGTCTGCCGGATACTCACTAACGAGATTTATATCGGCAGAGTAGTCAACGGAAAGCAGGAGGTTGCCGATTTTCTGACCGGCAGGAGAGAGGAAAAGGACTCGCAGGACTGGATAGTTGTGGACAAGCCCGAACTTAAAATCATTGAGCCGGAGACCTTCAACAAGGTTCAGTATATCCTCAGCGAGCGCAGCAAGGCTTTTAAGATGACAAGCGAGCGGCACAGCAACCAGTACCTGTTCTCAACGCTTATCAAGTGCAAGGAATGCGGCTGGTCGTTTCGCAGGACGGTTCGCACATACAAAAACACCTATGTCCGCTGGGTCTGTTCAGGTCATAATATGCGGGGAGCAAATAGCTGTCCTAATAAAATAGCTCTCGATGAGGACGAGCTTGTCAATGTCCTGCAAGAGTATTTCACCAATCTTCTTAAGGATAAAAAGAACGTAATTCGTCGGGTTGTCAGCGAGTTTGAAAGGGTATATAAGGCGAAGGACGATAACATCAATCTTGAAAAGGAGCTTACAGCAAAGCTTGATAAGCTTAAAAGATCCCGCCAGAAATATATGGATATGTATACCGACGACCTCATCACCCGTGAGGAGCTGAATGATAAAATCGGCGGCTCGCTAAAGGAAATCGAGCGGCTTGAAAATGAGCTTAAAGTGGTGTCCTACCACCTGACACGCGGTGAGCAGCTTGAAGGAATCCTTAACAATACCTTTAAAGCGCTTGAAGATGTCTCCGATGTTAAAAGCATGACAAACACACAGCTAAAAAAGCTTCTCCAGAAAATCGAGGTCGATAAGGAAGGCAATATCGACATTTATCTTAGACTTTTCGGCGACTTGGGGCTTGATGAGACCGTTCTAATTTGTGACGACCATACATAAAGATGTAAGCGAACGTTTAAAGACGGTTAAGCCGTCCTTGTATAAAGAGGTAAAGGTAATTTTAGACATCAACAAGCAGGAGCGGCATATCCGCGGAGGAGAAGCCACAAAAAGAAAATATGAAATGGCGGCTATGAAATAGTTGCCGCCGCACAATTCGCCCTATTGATTCCTTTGATATCAGTAGGGCAAAAATTTTGGTTATACCGTTGACGTATGATGGAAAAAATGCTATTATAGTATTAACGTTTTAAATCAGCAGGGAACAGGAGTGAAAACACTATGCCGCACCGCAACGCGCTAAAGGAAAAGCTTCAGGAATCAGTGCTTTCGGTTTTGCCGATAACGCTTATCGTTGCGGCACTTTGTATATTTTTCGTGCCTGTAAGCAGTGGGCTGATGCTTTCATTCCTTGTCGGCTCTGTGATGATAATTTTTGGAATGGCACTGTTCACTCTCGGAGCAGACCTTTCCATGATGCAGATAGGCAACCAGATAGGCGCAAAGATGACAAAATCGCGCAAGCTCTGGCTGATACTTTCTTTAAGCTTAATTCTGGGAATAGCGATAACAGTTGCCGAGCCTGATTTGCAGGTTCTTGCAGCCAACGCCCCTGAAATTGATAGTTTAATGCTTGTAATAACCGTTTCGGTGGGAGTAGGTCTTTTCCTGATGCTAAGCATGGTAAGAATCCTTTTCGGAATCCCGCTTAAGTGGATGCTGATTGTGTTCTATGCGCTCGTGTTTGTGTTGTCGGCGTTCTCGGATAAAAGCTTCCTTTCTGTCGCGTTCGATTCGGGAGGAGTCACCACCGGACCTATGACCGTTCCTTTCATAATGGCTCTGGGCGTGGGCGTCGCCTCAATACGAAGCGACAGCAAGGCAAAGTCGGATAGCTTCGGTCTTGTAGCTCTTTGCTCTATAGGACCAATTCTTGCCGTGCTGATTCTTGGAATGATATACCCAACCGATTCGCAGTCGTCGTCATCGATAATAATAAATGAGTTTAACCACACCGTAGACCTCGGAATGGGATATTTAAAGGCTTTGCCCGACTATATCAAAGAGGTTGCAATTGCGCTTCTGCCTATATTCGTTTTCTTTTTGCTCTTTCAAATTATTTCGCTGCGTCTCAAAAAGAAAATGCTTTTAAAGATTTTAGTTGGAATCCTGTTTACATATTTCGGACTTGTTATGTTCCTTACCGGCGTAAACGTCGGATTCTCCTCACTTGGATATGTTCTTGGCGGAGCTATGATAGGTTCCGGCTTCAAATGGCTTATTATCCCTCTTGCAATGCTTTTAGGATGGTTCATAATCAACGCCGAGCCTGCCGTGCACGTCCTCACAAAGCAGGTAACCGAGCTGAGCGCCGGTGCTATCTCTGAGCGCGTGATGAAGCAGACCCTTTCAATTGCCATAGCCGCCGCAATGGGTATCGCAATGATAAGGGTGCTTACCGGAGTTTCTATTCTGTGGTTTATGATTCCCGGATACCTTGTCGCTCTGGGACTTACCTTCTTTGTAGACCCAACCTTCACGGCAATAGCCTTCGACGCCGGCGGAGTTGCTTCCGGTCCTCTTACGGCAACCTTCATGCTTCCGTTTGCCATGGGCGTTTGCAATGCTGAGGGCGGAAATATCATGACCGACGCTTTTGGCCTGGTAGCCATGGTTGCCATGATGCCGCTTATAACCGTTCAGATAATGGGCGCTATAGCAAAGATTAAATCCCGCAGAGCAAAGGATGTCAATATTTACGACGATTACGGTCAGGACGAAATCATCGAGCTTTGGGAAGCGGCATAATATTAATATGGTCTTGTTATTAGCTGTAAGCGAAAGGAGTGGTAAAAAATATGGAATTATACTATGTTTTCAGCATTGTTGACCGAAGCGAGTCCAAAAAGCTGATATCCATTCTCGAAGGCTTGCAGCTTTCGGTTATAATTTCAAATCTGGGAAGGGGAACGGCAAAATCTGAACATCTTTCGCTTTACGACCTTGAGCCCAGTGAAAAGGCGATTGTTGTCACGGTCGCAAACGCTTCGTCTGCAAAACAGCTTATAAGGCAGGCAAAGCGCAAGCTGTTTATAGATATCCCCGGAAACGGAATCATGATGACGGTGCCGATAAAAAGTGTTGGCGGTGGAAGAACACTTGCATATATTTCAGACGGTCAAAGCTTAGGAGGTGCGTTACCCAATATGGAATTTGAACACGAGCTTATAGTGGTAATACTCAACGAGGGTCACTCGGACACGGTTATGGACGCTGCCCGCGCCGCCGGAGCAGGCGGAGGAACAGTCTTCCACGCCAAAGGAACGGGCAGGGCTAAGTCTGAAAAGTTCTTCGGGGTATCGCTCGCAGAGGAAAAGGATATGATATATATTCTCGCGCCGACAGGCAAAAAATCCGCTATAATGAAGGCTATAACCTCTTCATGCGGGGCAGGAACTCAGGCAGGTGCAATATGCTTCTCGCTGCCGGTGTCCGAGGTTGCCGGTCTGCGGCGGCTTGACGAGGAATAGGAATATTGCGCAACGCCGTCCGAACTAATCCGGACGGCAGTTTTTATATGATTTATTGTTGACAAGTCAATATCTTGGAGTTATAATATCTCTGTTATGTGAATGGAGGGGTAGATAATGATTTCAAGATTTGAGACTATTTCAGAATATATAGTGGAACTTAACAGATACCTTCAGAAAATTAAGGAAGTCGAAATGAACAAGCTTGGGCTTCACGCAAAGCATACAATGTGCCTTTACTATCTCGGCAAATATCCGGATGGTCTTACCTCAACCGAGCTTACAAAGCTCTGCTCAGAGGATAAAGCTGCGGTTTCCCGCACGCTTACACAGCTTGAAAACGGCGGCTTTGTTTCGCGCGGACTTCCGGAGGATAAGCGTGCCTACAGAGCGGTGTATAATCTTACAAGCTCCGGAGAAGACATAGTTAAAAGGATAAACGAAAAGGTTATACTGGCGATGATCGGCGCGGGAGAAGGTCTTAGCGATGAGCAAAGAAGCGAGCTTTATTCAAGCTTGGAGCTTATATTAAAAAATCTTAAAGCCTACCTTGCTTTTGCAGAGGAAAACGCTCTGCAATGATGAATTACAGTGATAATAAAAAGCCATCCAATATAGGACGGCTTTTCATTTGGCACCCCCTGCGAGAATCGAACTCACAACTAACCCTTAGGAGAAGCCCCCGAGGGGCATTTTTGACTCCCTGCAAATCCCCGAAAATCCTTGATTTAACAAGGTTTTCGTAAGGATGTTTTTAAGATTTAGGATTATGCGGTATGGCAC
>USEH01000008.1 GCA_900553675.1 uncultured Ruminococcus sp.
GGAGTTTGCAATGACAGAAGGTGTCATTGTGAGGATGCCGACGTCCTTGGCAGGAAGCAAGGCGAAGCGCGACACGGCGGCGCAGCCGCATTAAAAAATCCGTCGCGAAGCGACTCCTCGTCTTTTCGCTCTTCTCTTTTATCTCTTATCTGCGGCAGCCCTTCCGCCACCCACCAAGTTATAAACCCCAAAAAAGCAAAAGACCCAACGCAAACCGCATTGAGCCTTTCTGCCGCATTTGTTATTCTTCAATAAGTCTTGTATTCCTGAAATAAAGGGAAACGCACCATACTGCGCATGCCGCGACAATAATGTAGATAATTCTTGAAATTATCGCCGCAGAACCGCCGAATAGGTATGCAACAAGGTCAAACTTGAAGATGCCGACGAGTCCCCAGTTAATTCCGCCTACGATAAGCAGAAACAAGGCTATTCTATCGAGTATCTTAATAACTATCACTCCTTAAAGAATATACCGATATGCTCGGCTAATTATTTTATGCACCGTTTTTGGCGGTCATCAAAATAATCTAAGAGTAGTTTGTTCATAAGAGAATATTTTATTCAATAAATCCGAAATTCCTTAAAAAATTGTAGACAAAACCGCTGTAATAATGTATAATTCATTATGTAAACATTTTCTGCCATGAAATCATGAAAAATTTGAAAGCTTGTTCTTTCGGATTTTTAAGAAAGGAACGCATCAATATGAAATTCGGATATTTCGACGATAAAAACCTTGAATACGTCATCACCGACCCCAAGACCCCCTACCCATGGATAAATTATCTGGGATGCGAAAACTACTTTTCGCTTATCTCCAACACGGCGGGAGGATACGCCTTCTACCGCGACGCGCGTCTTCGCCGCATAACCCGCTACCGCTACAACAACGTTCCTGTTGACATGGGCGGAAGATACTATTATATAAACGACGGCGGAAAGGTGTGGTGCCCGTCGTGGTCGCCGGTAAAGGCAAGCCTTGACAATTACTCCTGCCGCCACGGCATGGGCTACACTGTCATTTCGGGAGAGAAGAACGGAATAAAGTGCGAAACCACCTTCTTTGTCCCGATTGGTGCCGACTGCGAAATTCACAGAATGAAGCTTACAAACACCTCCTCTCAGCATAAGGACTTCCGGCTTTACTCCCTGATTGAATGGTGCCTTTGGGACGCCAACGACGATTCAACCAACTTCCAGCGCAACTTCAACACCGGCGAGGTTGAAATCGAAGGCTCGGCAATCTATCACAAAACCGAATACCGCGAACGGCGGGATCACTTTGCATTCTACACCGTAAACGCTGACGTTTCCGGCTACGACACCGACCGCGAAAGCTTTATGGGACTATATAACGGCTTTGACAGACCGGACGCCGTCTTTGAAAACTCACCCCGCAATTCGGTTGCCGACGGTTGGTCGCCCATTGCTTCGCACTGCTTGGATATCTCTCTTGAATCGGGCGAAAGCCGCGAGCTTATATTCATCTTGGGATACGTTGAAAATCCGTTCGAGGAAAAGTTCAACCCCGACGGCACTATAAACAAAATCAGAGCTTATGAACTGATATCCCGCTTTGACAGCACCGAAAAGGCGGACGCCGCCCTTTGCGAGCTTAAAGAGTACTGGCAGAAGCTTCTTTCAAAGTACACAGTAAGCTCGCCCGACGATAAGCTCAACCGCATGGTGAACATCTGGAACCAGTATCAGTGCATGGTAACCTTTAACCTCTCCCGCTCGGCTTCATATTTTGAAAGCGGAATAGGCAGGGGCATGGGCTTTAGAGACTCAAATCAGGATATTTTAGGCTTTGTCCACCAGATCCCCGACCGCGCCCGCGAGCGGCTTATCGACCTTGCCTCCACCCAGATGCCGGACGGCACCTGCTATCACCAGTACCAGCCCTTAACCAAAAAAGGCAACGGTGAGGTAGGCGGAAACTTCTCAGACGATCCGCTTTGGATGATACTTTCGGTCTGCGCATACATCAAGGAGACCGGCGACTATACCATCTTAGACGAATCGGTGCCGTATGACAACGACCCCGCGCTCGCTCAGCCAATGTCCCACCATCTTAAAATGAGCTTTTTGCGGGTTATGAATACCTTAGGTCCTCACGGTCTGCCGCTTATTCAGCGTGCCGACTGGAACGACTGCTTAAATCTCAACTGCTTCTCCAGCGTTTCGGGTGAGAGCTTCCAGACCACCACATCTAAGGACGGCAAGGTTGCGGAATCGGTGTTTGTCGCCTGCCTGTTCACCTATGTTGTTCCGGAATACGACCGCCTCTGTCATATAAGAGGTCTTGAAGCCGACGCCGCTGAGGCAGAAGCTGCTGTTGCGCAGATGTCTGCGGCGGTGATGAAATACGGCTGGGACGGCGAATGGTTTCTGCGCGCGTATGACGATTTCGGCAGGAAGGTGGGTTCCGCCGAGTGCGAGGAAGGTAAGATATTCATTGAACCTCAGGGCTTTGCGGTTCTTTCGGGTTTGGGAAGCGATTCCGGCAAAGACTTGCGTGCGCTTTCAAGCGTTGACAAGTACTTAAACTGCAAGCACGGTCTGGTTTTAAACAATCCCCCCTACAGCCGCTACTATGTTGAATACGGCGAGATATCCACCTACCCCGGCGGCTACAAGGAAAACGCAGGAATCTTCTGCCACAACAACGCATGGATAATCTGCGCCGAAGCGTTCGTCGGTCACGGCGACAAGGCTTTTGAATACTACTCCAAGATCGCCCCCGCCTACAACGAGGATATCTCCGAAATCCACCGCACCGAGCCTTATGTCTACGCCCAGATGATAGCCGGCAAGGACGCTAAGCGTTTCGGCGAAGCCAAAAACAGCTGGCTCACCGGCACCGCCGCATGGAACTTTGTCGCGGTATCTCAGTACATTTTGGGAATAATGCCTGACTATGATGGACTTAAAATCGACCCCTCCATCCCATCCGATTGGGACGGCTTTAGCGCTCAGAGAATTTACAGGGGCGCAAAGTACAATATCACCGTCAAAAATCCCGAGCATATTTCAAAAGGCGTTCGCTCGATTATCTGCGACGGCGTTAAGCTGGGAGAAAATATCCTTCCTGTTTTTGAAGCGGGAAGCGAGCACGAGGTAGAGGTTGTTTTGGGTCAGGACTGATTTTCGGATAGTAATATTATCTTAGATTGTATCGCCGATTATACTTTACTATTTGTAATCGTTTTGTAATCTTAACGTTAATGTTGAAAACTCTGTGGGTTTGTTGAAAGAAAAAGCCCCAAAATGCTGAGTTCTTAACACTTTCAACAGGGTTTTCAACATTTTTAACAACAATACTGATTGTAAACCTCGTCCGCGGCTGTTTGACGGATAATAATAAATTCGCCTGACAACAGACGAAAAATCGCGAAAGGAAGAATCATTATGGCACTTTTTGAGGTAAACTGCTTTTCAAATACCTTGGGCATGGGAGTTCATTTCAACGTTATCATCCCGCAGAACAACATCTGGGGAGAGATCGGAACCAAGCAGAGCGGGCGGACAAAATACCCTGTTTTGTATCTGCTGCACGGTCTTTCGGATGATGAGACCACATGGCTGCGGCGCACATCTATCGAGAGGTACGCCACCGAAAAGGGCGTGGCGGTAGTAATGCCCACCACCCGCCGCGGCTGGTACTGCGACACCCCTATGGGCAATTTTGCAAGCTTTATAGGCAATGAGCTTCCCGCACTGATTGCGGAGTTCTTCCCCACCATTTCGCAGGAAAGAAAAGACACCTTTATAGCCGGACTTTCAATGGGCGGCTATGGTGCGCTCAAATTCGCGCTGACTAACCCCGAAAGATACGCCGCCTGCGCGGGATTATCGGGTGCTTACCACGTTATGACAAAGCCGGGATGTGAAAGATTTGTCAAGGAGGGGCTGTTTAAGTCCACCGAAGAAGCCGAAAAGCAGGACATTATTTCGCTTATCCCCAAGCTTAAAGATTTAAAGGACAAGCCAAAGGTGTTCATATGGTGCGGCACCGGAGACGGTCTTATTGAAAGCAGCCGCCACGTTCGCGACCTTCTTTCGGAAAACGGCTTTGACGTTGCCTATTCCGAGTCGGAGGGATATCACGGCTGGAAGTACTGGGACGAGCAGATACAAAATGTTCTTGACTGGCTCCCGATTGAATAAGCATACTTTATGAGGTGAGCGAATGGAGCATTTAGCAAATTTGTCCGGAGCAGTAACAGGCTTTAGCGTTGCGGAGAAATACATCGACTGCATATGCGGAAAGGAATTGATAAAGCTTGAAAAAAGCTCAGGAGATATTGTCTGCAAAAAGGAAATTTTCGAGAAGGACGGTCTTTCAAGAAATCTGATTGCAGATGACGAGCAGATTTTTATATATGACTTTTGCACCCTCTATGCATTCCGCAGAAACGATTTCGAGCTGCTCGGCAAATGGCAGCTTGGCAGCGATTTAAGCTCGGATATCTGCGGGATAGTAATTGATAATGACACCGTTTACTGCTCTATAAGAAACGGAAGAATTATCACCATCAATCGTCAGTCGTATCAGACAAAAGAGTTTTACATCGGCGAAAGCAGTATGTGGAGTATCGGAATATACGATAAATATTTGATTTGCGGAACGGTTGACGGCAAGCTGCTGTTGATGGATAAAAAGTCGTTTTATGTTGAAAAAGAGCTTGTTCTGAGCAAGAAAAATGTGGGCAGCCTTTATTTCAGTGGCGAAACGCTGTACGCCGCAAGCCACGACGGTAAGCTTTTCAAAATCGATATGCGAGACTTTGAGGTTGAATCTCTGACTAAAAACGCACACCGCAAAATGTTCAACTGCGCAGGAATATATAAGGATAAGCTGATAACCGTTTCCTATCCCTGCTCTGAGCTTGCATTGTGGGACAAAAACACGCTTCAAAAGCTGAAAGTAATCGCAATACCGCTGAAATTATCGGGCAGAGCATACATCGAGCGCGAGCTATTATATATTTCCTCCCGCAATATTTCGGGAATCGGCATAGTCAGATTAAATGAGTGTTGATATAACAAACAGCGTCTGTGGAATTTTCGCAGACGCTGTTACTATAATTTCCTATTTATATTATCGTCTCGACGAATATCGCCGTTTCCTGCTCCTTTAGGTAAATAATTATAAGGCTGTGACTGAAATCATAGGAATACTTCTTCCATGTGTACTCACCCGAAAGGTCGGGATAAAGCTCCTTGGGAACCCCTGCGCTCTCCATGGCTGAGCCAAGCTGTGCTTCTATTTCGGAATTGCCTTTAGCCTTAATCTCGTTGAAGAAATCGGTTTCTCCGCCGATATTGTATTTTGTAACGGTCACTCCATCGCCGTGAAAGCCGTCCGACGGAGACTTGTATCTGTAATCGCGTTTAAAATCGTCCGGCAGTTCTAATCCATAATCCTCAAACGGCTTTTTCTGAGCCGTTTTGCCCAAAAACTCCCCTTGACTCACGCTGACAAAAAGTGCAGCTAAAATCAGCACCAATACGCAAAGGCTGACAATAACAGTCGGGATAAGGTAGAACGACGGTAATCTGCTGTTTTTCATTTAACATGGACACCTTTTAAAACTAATCTATATTCAGCTCCATCTGCTGACCGTCAAAGTGATTCAGCAGGCGGAAGCCTTTGCCACTTATGTTGTATCTTAAAGTGGCTTCGATTTCCTTCGGCTTGGTTTTGAAGACAATGTTCGCTCTTAACTTATCGCCGTCTGATGTAAACCTGAAGCTGGGCGGTTGATTAAATCCTGTATCGGCACCATACACCGCATAGGCGCGGTTATTATCGCTATAATATCCGCAGATAATCTCAACGCCTTCATCCTGCGGGAAGGATATATCAAGCACAAAGTTGTCCGCACTGTAGCTGTTTTTGCTGCCGCTATCATAGGAGTTGCCTATGCCAATATTGAGAACATATATGCCGCCTTCATACTCGGTTGAATCGACATTGCAGTTTGTGTTCACAATCTCTCCGCTTTTCATGGTGGTAATAGCATAATCACCATGGAGATATTCGCCAAAATCTTTGCTGACATAATCGGTATCTACAATACTGTCAGATGATATTATCTTAAATAATACTGCAAGTATAACTGCAACCGCAGTTACCGCGCAGAGAATAGCCCGTTTTTTCATGATTTTACCGTCCTTTCCTTTGACGATGTTGTCCATATGCAAGTTGATTGTCTTTAAAGCGACAATATTTTCATTAACTACATTAAACCATAAAATATCCTTATTGTCAATACTTTTCAAAAGAAAAGCAGGAAACAGCCGCCAAGCCGTTTCCTGCCGATTTTATTATACCGACTTTATTACAGTGCTATCCAGTCGTGAGCCAAATCGAGCGCTTCAAACAGGCTGGATTTTTCTGCGGTCTTGGTGATTCTCTCCATTACCGGAACCGACTCGTCGGTAAGCATTCTATACATTCTTACCTTTGTGGCAACCTCTAAGTCGCCGTCCTTCTGGGTTTTGGCTATCTGAAGCATTACAACCTCGTTGTCGCCCATGCTTCCGTAATAAAGCTCGTTTCCCTTGCGCACAAGGGGGAGCCCGCGGTATTCAAAAAACTTTTCAGGCATTGTTTACTCCTTTCCTGACTGTTGACGTTATTTCGTATGAGAAATCAGCGATATATATTGCCGTATCTGCTTTGTATGATTAGTACACATTACCATATCATCTGCAAATCGTCTCCGGTTGCGCCGTCGGCGAACAGCTTTAGGTTGGAGGTTAAAACATCCAGATAGCTCTTGGGCTGACTGAACGATGTAACGCCGTTGAGCTTGATAACAACCCTGTTCGAGCCGTCGTCGTAGAAATCAAGAGTATCTCCCCCACCCTTGGAACGTGCAAACTCGATATGTGCAAGCAGCTTGGCGTCCTCTGCGGGGTCTTCAAGACAAAGCGCGTCTATCGGGCACTTTAATATGAACTGATAGAGGATCTTAAAGCTGTCAACGTCAACCTCGCTGTCGTTCAGCGTTGCGCTAAGATTTCCTTCGTCAACGTCTCCGCTGATGTCAAAGTAATAATTCAGCTCTTCGCCGTTGTGAAGCTGGATATCCATAAAGTCCAAAGCGTAGATGTAGTTAGAGGTCATCATGCTGGAAAGAATGTCTACCGGCATAAAGCTTGCCCACTTAACCTCGCCCGCCGAGAAGGTGTAAATGCAGTCGTTGCCCTCTAAATAGCCGTAGTAATATGCCGGCTCGTTGGTGGGATTTCCCTGCTCGTCGGTGACGTATGACTGAACATTGCCTATTTTAAATGTATAGGTCTGAAGCTCAGCGAAAAGGGTGACTGTGCAGAACGGGTCTGCAAGACCGTATTCCTCAAAATCAGCCTCGGTTGGGAAAGGCTTTACAGCAGAAGCTGCCGTAAGTCCCCAAAGACCATAGATGATATCGTTGGAGTTGGTAATATCAAGATATGCATAAACCGGACTAATCATAACCTGCGAGGATGCCATTGAAACCTCGTCGATAGCATAGTTTTTGGTATCGTCCTCAAAAACTATGTCGTAATCCAAGTCCTTGCGCTCCACCTTTAAAAGGTCGATGGTCGGCGCGGTGTTGTCGCTGGTTATTTCCTCCTTGACTATAAGGCTGATAAAGCTTTCCTTTGAGTTGTAGAAGTATCTTGATGAGTTTGAAAGCACCACGTAAACATCCTTGCTGTCTGCAAGCCTTACGTAAACGCTGTTGCCGTCCGGCGCGGTTATGCCATATAGGACGGTGTAGCTTGTGCCGTCCTTAAGGGTTACGGTGCAGCTGGCTTCCGACTTGCTGTCCTCCAAGCCGTATTTGGCAAGGTCGGAGGCGTTTTCCTCTGCCAGAGCCTGAGCGTTGATTTTGGTTATGCAGTTGCCTGCCGCACCCATGGTGGTGGTGTTCTGCTTTAAGCCCTCAAGCTCGGTGATGGTAAAGCCCTTGGCATTCTGAGTGATGGTGTATTCCCCGCTTGCGTTGGTTATCTTCATCGAAGCCACTTCGTCGCGCTCGTGGGTGACTATCGGTATCGTCTGCGAATTGTTTGCGGCGGGATTGTCCTCCTTATCGGTCTTGGGCTGGGTTAAAACAAGCACAAGGGAGACAAGCGCTAAGCAGGCGACGAATATTCCTATAAATATCAGGGTTTTCGCTCGTGATTTCATTATCTGTGTCTCCTTCTTATCCAAACAAAGGTACCCACTGCCAAAACCGCAATCGGGATGATTACCGCAAAGGTCAGGTTGAGCGAGTTTTTAAGGCTGTCGTTTACCAACACGCCTGTTTGCTTAATCTTTTTGGGGACTATGGTAACTCCCTCGGTCTTGCCCGAAAGCTCGTTTATAAGGCTTAAGAAGAAGTCGCCGTTGTTGTACTGCGGCGCCGACATAACGTTGCTGTCAACTACCAAGTCAGAGCCTATAGCTATAACGTTTGTAAAGCTTGAAATATGGGTTTCCTGATTAAGAGCCTTGTATCTTCCCAATACGACTGAGCTGAACACTCCGCGCTCGGTTGCCATTTCCTCGTCGAATTCGTCCGTAAGGTACATATCCCACAGAACGGCATTTTTTGAGGACTGAACCAGCGCTTCACAGGTGTTGTATCCGTCGGTATCTCCAAAGCGCATGGATATCGCCCTTGAATTTGGTATTACCATCGAAAGTCCGGGGTTGCCGATATCCTTGCGGTAGTTTTCCGAGGCAAGGGTCTGGAAGGTAAAGTTTTGCACGCTTGTGTAGTAGTCGGTGTTTGTTTCGTATATTACCTTTGGCTCGACGGTTATGCCGTAGCGGTAAAGCAAAGCGTCTAAATTCGGGGTCTTGCCCTGCTCTGGCGAGGCAACATATATAATGTCTCTGCCCAGCTTGCCGCCGTTTGTCAGCCAGTTGGTTATCTTTTCGGTTTCGGCTTCGGTGTAGTCAACCTTTGGCGCGGGGATGATAAGGATATCCACATCCTCCGGAATCTCGTCTCTCTGGATGTTCATAGAAGTGATGATATATCCGTTCTTGTCCAGAAGATTTGTAAGACCCGAAACGTCAGATTCGTTGCCGCCAGGGAAGCTTAAGGTACAAACGGTTATGGGGTTGGCGTCGGTAACAGCCATAATCGCGCCGGTCAGCGCCTGCTCTGCGTTTGAGGAGGTTATTAAGCTCTGACTGTTGAACAGCTGATGTGTATAAAGTCCGCCCGCCTGCTGCTTATAGTTTGCAAGATAAGGCTCGTATTCCTCCGGCACGGATATAATATCCGCCAAGGTTACAACCTTAACCCTTGTATGGGTGGAATCCGCAAGCTCGACAATTATATCGCAGCTGCCGAGATTTTGCGAGTAGTTTGAAACAAAGTCGGGGTTTGAAAGCAGATCCTTATATCTCACCGTTATGTTGGGGTTGTACTGAGCATAGCTTGAAAGCAGCTCGGAACACTGATTTGTATAGTCGCTTATGCCACGGAAGCTGTCCTCGGTTGCCATAACGGTTATGTCTACAGGGACTTCTATTCCGAAGATGTAGTTTTTAGTCTCCTCCGAAACGGTGTAAATACTGTTTCCGGTGAGGTCGAGGGTTATGGGAAAGCGGTCAAACAGCATGGTAACAACAACGTTTACAAGAACCACCGCCGCTATAAACAAAATAACCAAGCCCGTCGCAAGCGAGCCGTATTTTAAATGACGCTTGTTTATCTGCTGCCGCTCCTTCTTTTCCTTGTTGGCGGCACTTGAAAATCCTTTTATATTCATTTAAGTATCCCTCCTGACCGTCAATTCCAGCGGCGTCTTTCCAAAACTCTTACAGTTAAGAACAGGAATATAACCGTCCAGCTGATAAAGAAGAGAACGTTGGAAAAGTCAAATCTGCCGTAGGTGAATGTATAGTATCTGTCGGCAAAGGAAAGCTCCTGGAATATCTTTGCAATCCAGTCAACAGGGATGATTGCCGCAATGGAGGATATCAGGTAAAGCGCGCACATGGTTACAAAGCTTCCGACTGCCGCAATAACCTGATTTTCTGTCAGAGAAGAGACGAACACGCCAACGGCTATGAACGCCGAGCCGACTAAAAGCAGTCCGACTATGTTTCCTAAAACCTCAAGCCATGCAACCGGCGCAAAGATGCTTAAAACAATGGCATAAACAAGGGTCATGCCAACGCCTAAAACGTATATAAGCAGCGAAGCTAAAAACTTGCCCATAACCAGCGAGGTAAGGCTTATGGGAGATGTTAAAAGAAGCTGATCGGTCTTGTTTCGCTTGTCCTCCGAAAGGGTTCTCATCGTAAGTATAGGTATAAGCACCAAAAGAACAATGAACAGAACCGAAAACATGCTTGACATATCGGTGGTAAGGTACAAAAGACCGTCCTGCGGGTTCTGCGTTACAGAGGTTATTCCGAAAAGTATGCCGGATGAAGCGAAGAACGCTGCCAAAAAGATATATCCAATCAAAGAATTGAAATAAGCGTTTACCTCACGCTTGAATACTGCGCCCATCTTTAAGCCTCCTCGTGATTTTCAAGGTCTTTTGCCTTGTCGTTGATGAACTTGTCAACGCTTTCGCCCATTGTAAGCCGCAGGAAAATGTCCTCGAGGCTTAGCTCACTCGACCTAAGACCCATTATATACCAGTTTCGCGCCATAAGACGCCTGTTAAGCTCACGCCGGATGTCGGTGCCTTCAACGGCTTCAATGTTGTATTCCCAAACGCCCTTTTCACGCTGCATGTCCGCCAGAACGGTTACAACGCCCGGAATCGCGCTAACAACCTTGATAACCTCCTCACGCGGACCGTCAATTCGTGCAATAAGCTTGTGGTCGGCGGTGAGAGTGTTTGAAAGATTGTCGGCAGTGTCGTCGGCGACGATTTTGCCCTGATTTATAACAACAATTCGGTCGCAGACAGCCTGAACCTCGGTTAAAATGTGCGATGAAAGAATAACCGTGTGGTTTTTGCCAAGCTTTCTTATAAGAGTTCTTATCTCAATTATCTGCTTGGGGTCAAGTCCGACTGTAGGCTCGTCTAAAATCAGAACGTTAGGGTTTCCCACCAGCGCCTGAGCCAATCCCACACGCTGCTTGTATCCCTTTGAAAGATTTTTGATTATGCGGTTGTAAACGTTGTCTATCTTAACAAGCTCGCAAATCTCCTTTAAATGAGTGTTTCTGGGAAGCTTGCAGCCCTTAAGCTCGTAGACAAAGTAAAGGTACTCCTTAACCGTCATATCAAGGTATAAAGGAGGAAATTCCGGCAGATAGCCAATTTCCTTCTTTGCAGCGATTGGGTCTTCCAATATTTCCTTTCCGTTGATGTAAGCTTCGCCGCTTGTCGAGCTTAAATATCCGGTAAGGATATTCATTGTAGTGGACTTGCCCGCACCGTTGGGACCCAGAAAGCCCAGTATCTCGCCGTCGTTGGCTTTAAAGCTTATGTTGTCCACGGCTTTTTTGTCGCCGTAAGACTTAGAAAGGTTTTTTACTTCTATCATCAGCCTCATCCTTTCCTATTTTGTTGGCAAATTTCAAAAGAATATCAATGTCAGCCTATAACTATCCTTCAAGGACAAAAAACTAAAAGCTTTCGATCCAGCCTTTCTCGAAAGGCTGGCAGGGTCTTGGGGCGGTGCCCCAAGTCGCGCTCCGCAGAGCGCGAAATCCCCAGCGCAAGCGAAACGCAGGACGGGGAGTAAAAACAGTCCGGTGGACTGTTTTTACGTGGGGAGACCCTCGTCGGGGGTCTCCCTATGGGCGCGCGGAGCGCGTCCATCCCTGCACTCAGTAATAGTCCAAACCAAGCCCCGATATATAGTCTTTGTCACAATCCGACATCAATAATATCACACCAATGTGTAATCAATATGAAATCCCGCAAAAACCGCCTGATTAATTTGCGCGATTCTTAAGCATTTCAATCGACCGCTTCATCCTTGCAATAGTGTCATCCTTGCCAATTATCTCGGCAATCTCAAACGCTCCGCCGGGAGTGAACTGCTTGCCGCTTATCGCAACTCTCACGGGCCAAAGAACGTATCCGTTCTTAACTCCCATGTCTGCAATCAGCTTGAACAGCGCGTCGTGCAAAACGTCGAATCTCCAGTCCTCAATTGCCTCCATTACCGGCAGAGAACGTGTGAGAGCGTCGAGCGCGGTGTCGCAGTTGGTCTTCATCTTCTTGTTTTCGTATAAAGCCAGATCGTAGTTTGGCATTTCGTCGATAAAATCTACCTGCTCGGGGATGTCTGTAAACACCTCGGTGCGGTTCTGTAAAAGGGCGGATATCTTGGAAAGGTCAACGTCCTCACGCTTTACGCTCTCGCGGATGTAGGGTGTGGCGTACTCCAAAAACTTTTCGGGAGTCAGCATTCTGATGTATTCGCCGTTGATTGCGCGCAGCTTGAGCGGGTCGAAGATGGAGGGCGACTTTGAAAGACCCTCGATGTCAAACTCTTGCTTAAGCTCTTCAAGCGAGTAGATTTCGCGCTCGCCCTTGGGAGCCCATCCCAAAAGCGCAATGTAGTTGATGATAGCTTCGCTTAAATATCCCTTTGCCACAAGATCCTCAAACGAAGCATCGCCGTTTCTCTTGGAAAGCTTTGCGTGCTTGTCCTTCATTATCGGGGAAACGTGAATGTATTTCGGGATGTCCCAGCCGAAAGCCTCGTACAAAAGATTGTACTTGGGCGCAGAGGCGAGATATTCGTTTCCTCTTACAACGTGGGTTATTCCCATCAGATGGTCGTCTACAACGTTTGCAAAGTTGTAGGTGGGCATGCCGTCTGCCTTTAATAGAATCTGGTCGTCAAGGGTAGAATTTTCAACCGTGATATCTCCGAAAAGCTCGTCGTGGAAGGTGGTTGTGCCTTCAAGCGGAATCTTCTGGCGGATAACATAGGGTACGCCCTCGGCAAGCTTGGCTTCAACTTCCTCCTTGGAAAGATTGCGGCAGTGCCTGTCATACATCGGGCTTACGCCTGAAGCCTCCTGAACAGCCTTAAGCTCGGCAAGGCGATCCTTGTCGCAAAAGCAATAGTAAGCCGCGCCCTTTTCGACAAGCTCTATGGCATACTTTTTAAAGATTCCCATGCGCTCCGACTGGATGTATGGGCCTACAGGTCCGCCGATGTCCGGTCCCTCGTCCCAGTTTAAGCCTACTGTTTTCAGGGTGCGATAGATTATGTCGGTTGCCCCTTCAACGTATCTTTCCTGGTCGGTATCCTCGATTCTTAAAATAAACTTTCCGCCCTCTTTTTTCGCGATGAGGTAGGTGTAAAGCGCGGTTCTTAAGTTTCCGATGTGCATATAGCCGGTCGGGCTGGGTGCAAATCTTGTTCTTACTTCACTCATTACTCTCTTCCTTTCTTCTTTCTATATCGCCCTTGATAGTCTCTATCAGAGCGGCAGCGTCGGAGAATTTTTTCTCCTCGCGGTAAAATTTGTTGAATAATATACTAACGGTATTGCTATAAACATCTCCATCAAAGTCAATTATATGGGTTTCTATGCCGATTTCACCCGACTCATAGAATGTAGGTCTTACCCCGACATTCGTCACGCCCATGTATCTCTTTCCGCCGATGATAACGTCGCTGGAATATACCCCGCCCGGCGGCAGGATTTTTTGACCGTCAAAGGAGGTGTTTATAGTTCTTATGCCCATTTTTCTTCCCCTTGCGTCGCCGTGTAAAACGGTTCCTTTAAGGAAGTATTTGTAGCCTAAAAGGCGGTTTGCTGCCTTTATGTCGCCCTGCTCCAAAAGCTTTCTTATGCGGGTGGTGGAGACAATTTCGCCGTCATATGTGACAGTCGGCACAACTTCAAGCTCTATTCCCTCGTGCGCTAAAAGCCCGCGCAGAATATCGCAGTCGCCCAAGGCGTCTTTGCCGAAGCGGAAATTCTCACCGCAGATCACCTTGTCCGCGCCAAGCTGGTTTATTATAACCTTTTGAACAAACTCAGCGGGACTAAAGTCCCTGACCTCGGCGAACGGCGCAAATATTACCTCGTCCGCACCAAGAGACAAAAGCTTTTGTTCCTTTTCGCTGTCGTTAAGGATCAGTCTGCGCTCGCCCTTGGTTTTAAGCTCTGCCGAGCGGAAGGTGTATACGGTTTTAATGTCCGCCCCGCTCTTGCAAAGCGCGCGGCATGCGGCAGCGTGACCTAAGTGTACGCCGTCAAACAGACCCAGCAGCACCGCTCTAAATTGCGTTTTCATAATCAATTCTTCCAAAAATTTTTGTATATAACCATTTCAGCGTTCTCCACTTTGCAAAGCCCCAGAAATTCGCCGCCGTAAACGCGGTAGATTCCCGCTTCACTCGCCCCTTTTACCCTTGCAGGGTCGAGCCTTACTCCGTTTTTATACATAACCGTCTGCTTTTCGCTCAATATAAGCTTTGGATAACATTCAAACAGACTGTCCGGCGGGATGATTCGTGCTTCGATATCCTCGCAAGCCTGTATCTCGTCAAGAGTCATGCAGTCGGCAAGCTTAAAGCCCTGAGACGATGTGCGAACCAAGCTTGTCATAACGGCAAAGGTTCCCAAAGCCCTGCCCAGATCGTCGACAATCGAGCGTATGTATGTCCCCTTTGAGCAGGATATACTAAGAGTACCCTCGCCCGCTTCCTCATCAAAATCACTCAGGGTGATGGAGTAGATTTCCACCGTGCGGGGCGTTCTTTCAACCTCTATTCCCTGCCTTGCAAGGTCGTAAAGCCTTCTGCCGTTCACCGAGACTGCCGAATACATTGGCGGAAGCTGACTGATACTGCCCTTAAATCCTTCAAGCGTGGCATCAATCTCCTGCCTTGTCGCCCTTTTGTCGCTTGTTTCGGTGACTGTCCCTGTAATGTCAAGGGTGTCGGTGGCTTTTCCGAGAGCAAAGCCCGCCCTGTAGCTCTTTTCGTTTTCGGGCAGGATGTCGCTTGCCTTGGTCGCCGTTCCCACCAGAACCGGCAAAACTCCGGTTGCCATGGGGTCGAGCGTTCCGGTGTGACCCAAACGCCTTTCGTGAAGGATTCCCCTAAGCTTGGCTATAACGTCGAATGATGTAAAATCCGCCGGCTTGTTTACAAGCAGAACTCCGGATTTCATAGATACCTCTTGGCCGCCGCAACTATCCGCTTGGTAACATCCCGCGCGCCGCCGTTAAGAGTGCAGCCCGCGGCTCTGATATGTCCCCCGCCGCCAAACTCGGAAGCAAGCGCCGAAGCGTCCGCCTCGGTAGTCCTTATCGAGGCTTTGAAAACGTTTTCATCGTCCGGCTGCTGCTTTAAGGTTATGCCTATCTTAACTCCCTCAACCGTAAGCGGGATGGAGGCAAAGCCGTCCAGCTCAGAGCGGTCTATGCCGTAGTTTTCAATCATCTCGTTGGTTATGGTGATGATGGCAATTGCATCGTCGGCAAAATACTTCATTCTTCCTATAAGACGCTGTTCGGCAAGTATTCTTCCGCGCGACTTTATATCGAACATGCGGCGGTTTATGTTTTCATAATCCACGTCCTTTTCCATCAGCCCCGCCGCCGCTCTGTGGGCAGCCGGAGTGGTATTCTGATACTTAAAGCAGCCGGTATCGGTGGCGATTCCAGTATACAGGCAGGAGGCTATAAGCTTATCATATCCCCCGCCCATATACTCAAAAAGTTCATAAAGCACTAAACACACCGCCGAAGCCTCTTTGTCAACATAGCTGTATTTTGCAAAGCTTTTGTTCGACTTGTGATGGTCTATGCAGATGTCTATCCTGTCGGCATAGTGCGAAAGGACGTCTCCCAAAAGCGCGGTGTCGGCAACGTCCACCGAAACCACCGCCTGCTCCTCAAACTCCATCGGTTCATATCCCTGTGACAGAAAATCATACCTTTCGGGTATGCCGTCGGAATTTAACACGTTCGCCTTTTTGCCCTTGGAGCGAAGCCAGTAGCACAAGGCAAGCCCTCCGCCAATGCAGTCGCCGTCCGGACTTTTGTGGGTCAGAATGGAAACGTTGTCTATTTTGTCAAGCTTTTCGGCAAGCTCCTTATAAGCGCTCATCCGAATCCTCCTCCGAATCGTAGTTGATGTCAAGCTCCTTGAGCATTTTTGAGATGTGTGCGGAGTATTCCGTCGAATCGTCCGCGATAAACTTAAGCTCGGGAGCCTTTCTTATGTGCAGAACGCCGGAAATCTCCCTTCTGATAAAGCCGGTTGCGCTTTCAAGACCCTTAACAGCTTCCTTTGCCTTGTCAAAGCCTTCAACGCTGGAGACATACACCCTTGCCGACGAGCGGTCGTGAGTAACCTCAACCCGCACAACGGTGAGCATCTGCCCCTTAACCCTTGGGTCTTTAAGCTCGGGGAGGATTCCCATTATAATTCTTTGGATATCAGACGCCATGCGCCCTGATTTGTAATCTGCCATAATTATGGTTGATTCCTTTCAATATATCTTTTCGGGATTATCTTTCGACCTCGGTCATCTGGTAAGCCTCAAAGATGTCGCCCTCCTTAAAGTCGTTGAAACGCTCTAAGGTTATGCCGCACTCAAAGTTAGCGGCAACCTCGCGGACATTGTCCTTAAACCGCTTTAAGCTGGACATCTTATCCTCTGAGATAACAATACCGTCTCTTACCACGCGGACAAGGTCGTTTCTTGAAATCTTTCCGCTTACAACATAGCAGCCCGCAACCGAGCCCACGCCGGAAATCTTGTAAACCTGCCTTACCTCTACTCTGGCAGTGTCGGTTTCAACGAACTTCGGGGCAAGCATACCCTTCATAGCGTCCTCGATTTCCTCTATTGCCTCGTATATTACTCTGTAGGTTCTTATGTCAACACCGTCGCGCTCGGCATTCTCCTTGGCAACAGGGTCGGGTCTTACGTTAAAGCCTACTATTATCGCGTTGGAAGCGTTTGCAAGCATAACATCCGATTCCGAAATCGCGCCAACGCCGCCGTGGATAACTCTTACCTTTACCTCGTCGTTGGATATCTTTTCAAGCGACTGCTTTACGGCTTCTACAGAGCCCTGAACGTCCGCCTTTACGATTATCGGAAGCTCCTTCATTTCGCCCTCGGAGATCTGGTCGAAGAGGTTGTCAAGAGTTACCTTCTGATACTGCTTGAATACCTCCTCCTTGGCTTCCTGCTTGCGCTGTTCAACAAGCTCTCTTGCAAGTCTTTCGTCCGCAACGGCGTTGATAACGTCGCCTGCCGAGGGAACCTCGGTAAGACCTGTTATCTCAACAGGAACGCTGGGTCCTGCCTTGGTGACGTTTCTTCCTTTATCGTCAACCATTGTTCTTACTCTGCCCACTGCGGTTCCGGCGATGATGATGTCGCCCAGATTAAGGGTACCGTTCTGAACAAGCACGGTGGCAACAGGACCTCTGCCCTTATCCAGCCTTGCTTCGATGATAGAACCCTTTGCAAGGCGGTTGGGGTTGGCTTTAAGCTCTAAAACGTCGGCTGTCAGAAGGACGTTTTCCAACAAATCGTCAATACCCATGCCGGTCTTTGCCGAAACGGGAACGCATATAACGTCTCCGCCCCACTCCTCGGGAACAAGCTCGTGCTCGGTCAGCTGCTGCATGATTCTGTCGGGATTTGCGGCTTCCTTATCCATCTTGTTTATTGCAACGATGATGGAAACACCCGCTGCCTTTGCGTGGTTAATAGCCTCGATGGTCTGAGGCATAATGCCGTCGTCGGCGGCTACAACAAGTATCGCTATATCCGTAACCATAGCTCCGCGAAGTCTCATAGCGGTAAAGGCTTCGTGTCCGGGGGTGTCGAGGAAGGTTATCTCCCTGCCCGAAACGGTTACTCTGTAAGCACCGATATGCTGGGTGATACCGCCAGCCTCGGTTGCGGTGACGTTTGCGTGACGGATTTTGTCTAAAAGCGAGGTTTTGCCGTGGTCAACGTGTCCCATAACGACAACTACAGGGCTTCTGGGCTGCAAATCCTCAGCCTTATCCTCTTCGTCAACGATAAGTCTTTCCTCGATGGTTACAACCACCTCGTGCTCAACCTTTGCGCCAATCTCTTCGGCTACAAGCGCGGCGGTGTCAAAGTCGATGGTCTGGTTCTGGTTAGCCATAACTCCCAAGCCCATCAGCTTTTTGATAACGTCGGTAACGGTGGCTTTCAAGCGGGTTGCAAGCTCGGAAACAACTATCTCGTCGGGAATCATTACCTTAAGCTGCTGCTTTCTTGCTCTTTCAAGCTCCATACGCCTTAGCTTCTCAGCCTCGGTCTCCCGCTTGGTGGAAAGACGCTCCTTGCGCTGCTGCTTGGATTTCTGAACAAGCTTCTGCTTTTTCTGATAGTTGTCTCCCGCTCTGTTCTTAGTATCGGCAAGATTGTCGTATTTATCATTGTACTTGTCGATATTTACATAGCTTCCCCTTGTATCGACAATCCTCTTGTTCTCGCCCGAATCGTAGGCAGATGAGGATGTTGTGTTGGTGACAAGCTGGACTCTCTCGCCCCTGTCCTGCTTTTTGGCAGGCTTTTTCTTGTCCTCGTGGCGCGGCTTTGCGCCCTTGTCCTGTCCCTGTCCGCTCTGCTGCTTGGGTGCGGGCTTGGCAGATGCCGTTTGCTCAGGCTTGGGTTCCGCCTTGGCAGCTACAGTTGCCTCGGACTTGGGTTCTGCCTTGGCAGATACCGCTGCTTCCTGCTTTGCGGAAGCCTTCTGTTCGGGCTTCGGCTCAGACTTGGGCTCAGGCTTTGCCTCGGTCTTAACTTCGGTCTTAACTTCGGGCTTAACCTCAGCCTTGGGTTCCGCCTTGGCGGACACCGTCGGTTCAGGCTTGGATTCAGCCTTTGTCTCGGGCTTGGGTTCCGGCTTTGCAGATGCCGTCGGTTCCTGCTTCGGTGCCGGCTTTGTCTTCGGCTTTCTCACCGGTCTGTAGGCAAAATATCCGTCAAAGCTTTCAACCTGATTGTGCTGAGTGAAGTATTCTAAAACATAGTTTACCTCCTCGGGCGCAAGCGAGGACGAAGCCTTTTTAACTCCGTACTTTGCCGCCAGACAGTCGATGATCTCCTGCGGGGCAAGCTTCAGATGCTTTGCAAGGTCGCTTAATTTGTATTTTGTAATCATAGGCAGTATACTCCTTATGTTTCTTTACTTATTCAATAAGTATCGTCCAACCTGACCGGCGTAAGCTTTTTGGCTGCGGCTTTCATAAATCCCTTGTCGGCTATGGCAATAATGCCGTATACCTTTCCCAAAGCCGCTCCCATATCGTCCATTGTCATATCCGTTTTATACAATGGCACCGTCTCCTCGGCGCAGGTAAAAGCGATTTCTTTAAAAGACTTCGGCGAAAGGTCGCGCACGGTTATCACTCCGCACGCCTTGCCCGCTCTGCAGGCGGCTTTCACCTCATCCATTCCCATAACAAGCTTTCCGGCTCGGCGGCAGATGGTTATAAGTCCTGTTATATCAGACGTTTTCGCCACCGCCCTTCAAATCGTTTTCAAGTTTTTGATATATCTCGTCCGGAATGGCTGGTTCAAAGGCTCTTTTCAGCCTTTTTGGCTTTCTCGCCTTATTAAAACACTCCGCATTCGGGCAGATATAGGCTCCTCTTCCGGATTTTTTCCCTGTCGGGTCGATTAAAATTTCTCCCTCCGGTGTCCGCACAATTCTTATCAATGCTCTTTTCTCCTTAGGCTCACCGCAGCCCAAGCAGGTGCGAACCGGAATTTTTTTCTTACTAACCATCTTCTTTTGCGGATATATCGATCTTGTATCCGGTAAGACGTGCGGCAAGCTTGGCGTTCTGACCCTTGTTGCCTATCGCCAGCGAAAGCTGATTTGCGGGAACTATGACCGAAGCGGTTTTGGTGCCGTCCTCAGCCAAGGTAACGCTTACTACCTCTGCCGGTGACAGCGCGCTTGCGATAAACTCGGCGTCGTCCTCGCTGTAGCTTATAAGATCGATTTTTTCTCCGCCCAGCTCCGAAACTATTGCGGTGATTCTTGAACGCTTGGGACCTATGCAGGCGCCTATAGCGTCAACGTCGGGGTTGTGGCTTACTATTGCTATCTTGCTTCGGGATCCTGCCTCGCGGGATACCGCCTTGATTTCAACGGTACCGTCGTAAATTTCGGGAACCTCCAGCTCGAACAGTCTTTTAACAAAGTCGCGGTGAGTTCTTGAAACCTTTACCGAGGGCTTTTTGTCGGGATTTAAAACTCCGACAACGTATACCTTTATAATATCCCCAGCCTTAAGCTCCTCTCCTGGAATCTGCTCTGCCTTGGGAAAATAGATTTCGTCCTTGTCGATTAAAAGTATAGCGTTGCCTGTAACCGGCTCGACCTTCTGAACGGTTGCGGAAACAAGCTCGTGTTCCTTATCCTTGTACTGGGCTACAAGCCTGTCGCGCTCGAACTGCTTTAAGTCGGAGCGAATCGACTGCTTTGCGCTTGAAGCCGCAACTCTTCCGAACTTTGCGGGAGACAGCGGGATCTCGCAGGCGTCGCCTATTACAAGTTTTTCATTATATGTTCTTGCTTCCTCAATGTTGATTTCGTTTGCGGGATCCTCAGGCTCGCCCTCTACCACGGTTTTTAAAAGGCACATTCCGAACTCCTGCTTATCAGGGTCGATGTCAATGCGGACGTTTTCGGTATCGGGGTAATCCCTCTTAACGGCTTTTAATATTCCCTGCTTTATCCTTTCTATAAGCACTTCAAGAGATATGCCGCTTGTAAGCTCCAATCCCTTAAGTGCCTCAAAAAACTCCTTGTTTACCTTGTTCATAATGTCGTGACCATTCCTTTCATATATCAAATATTGTTTTCAACAATTTCGGTTCTCTGCGCGATTTTCAGAACAAATCGCCGTCGTCGTAGAGCTTGACGAACGCGCACTCGGACAGCTCCACATTCTCGCTGACTCCGTTGTCGTCGGTGAGGGTGATAAAGGTTTTATCATACTCCGAAAGGGTTCTGATTATCTCCTTCTCGCCGTTTTTGGGACGGATAAACCGAACCCTTACCGGATCGCCGATGCAGACCTCAAAATGCTCCGGACGCCGCAGCTCTCTCGCAAGACCGGGCGAGCTGACCTCGAACACATACTGCTGGGGTATCGGGTCGGTTTCGTCGAGCAGCTTGTTTAATGGGCGGTGAAGCGATTCGCAGTCGTCCATATCTATGCCGCCGTCCTTATCGATAATCACCCGCAGATACCAGGTTGCGCCTTCTTTTTCAAACCTGACGTCCCACAGAAACAGACCAAGCTCGTCGCATAAGGGTTGTGCAAGCTCTCTTACCGCCGCAGCCACCTTGCTGTCAGCCATAAAATCATCCCTTTCATATCAGAGCGTGAACGCGCTCTAAAAACAAAAGACCGGAACCAGATTCCAGCCTTTCATTAAGATTTATTAACAATAGTATAACACACTTTTCGGAAAAATCAAGAGCAAAACGCAAAAAAGTTGCCAAAAACCGAAAAAAGATTGCGAAACAATCGCCTTTCCCTCACTTTAGCCGCTTTAGCGGCTCCAAAAATCATCGCCGAAGGCGATACCGAATCTTTTCTCTATTCACTCTTCTCTTTTCTCTCTTAACTAAGCCGCCAACAGGCGGCTTACTCTATAAATATTCTGGGTACGCGCGGACTTATCCCGCAGACGATCTCATATCCAATGCTTCCATAGATATCGGCAAGCTCGTCGGCGGTTATGCTCTCATCTCCATCCGTTCCGAACAGGGTAACAACGTCGCCCTCGGCAACGTCGGGGATCCCGCTTACATCTATCATAAGCTGATCCATGCAGACCCTGCCGATTATCGGGGCTTTGCGTCCCCTGATGATAACGCTTGCTCTGCCCGAAAGCAGCCTTGGGTAGCCGTCGGCATAGCCGATGGTGACGGTCGCTATCCGCGTTTCCCTGTCGGTAACATACGTCCTGCCGTAGCTTACGCTTACACCTGCTTCAACCGTTTTCACCTGAGATACCGCCGCCTTAAGCTCCATCACCGGTTCAAGCTCTACAGGAAGCGGAAGCGCGCTGTTGGGGTGCAAACCGTAAAGCATTATTCCAAAGCGCGCAAGGTCGCTCCTCGAATCGAAGTGATACGCGGCACCCGCAGAATTGAGGAAATGCAGACGTTTAACTACAACAAGCCGCCTGTTAAGCTCGCGCTTTACTTCACATATAAGCTCAATCTGCCGCTTGGTGAACTCGATATCGTCCTGCGCGGCGCTGTCGGCAACGCTCAGGTGGGTGAATATCCCCTCGGTTTCAATGCTGGGGAGCTTAACAATCTTCTGAATCTCGTCGCATATGCCGCCAACGTCTTTGGCTCTAACGCCTATTCTTGTCATACCGGTGTCAACGGCTATATGTACTCTTATTTTTTCCTTTATGGGGCAGCTTTTTGAAAGCTCGCAGGCGTAGGAGTATTCGGTCACCGCCTGAATGATGTCGTACTCCACAAGCTCGGGGGCATTCTGCGGGGGTGTGTAGCCCAGAATAAGTATCTCGCCGGTAACCCCAAGCTGGCGCAGCTGTATCGCCTCGATAAGATTCGACACCGCAAACCAGTCTATGCCCGCTTCGTCCTGAAGGCAGGGGATTATTTTTTCTATGCCATGACCGTAGCAGTTGGCTTTAACAACACACATCATCTCGCAGGGCTTGCTTATAAGCCCGCGGCATTTTTCAACGTTTCTTTTAAGGCGATCCAGATGGATTTCCGCCCATGCTCTTTTAAGCTCTTTCTGATTTATCAAGGCTTGTGCCCTCCTGACTTGCGCGAAAAATCTAAAATATCCGATTTGTAATCAAATTTCTCTTGAAATGGCGCAGCTTTTATGGTATTATTTTTATATAAATCACCGGAAATGATATTATCATTAACGGTTCGGCGGTATTTCTGTCTTTAATATCGGCGTATAATTAATTATATACCAAGATAAATAAAAATGCAACACATATATACTAATTCACCGGAGGAACGGTATGTCAACACAGAAAAAAAGAAGCTCACAGATCAATGTTTTAGTGGTTTACGTTGCCACGATGTTTATATGCTTGGTGATTTTCGGAAGCTGCGCAGTTTTGCTGCTGGATATTTTCGTAACCCAGCCGGCAAAGAAAAAGGCTCAGGAGGAGCAAATGGCGCAAACCGAAAACAGCGGAGAAAGCGAGGAGGAGGACTTTTCGTTTGCCCGCGAAACCATCCTGTTCGTCGGCGCGCAGGGCGAAACCATAAACGGTATGGCGATTATAAGGGTATTACCGGACGGCGGAAGCGTTAAGATAGTTCCGGTGTCCAAATACACCTTATCCGAGGTTGGAGGAACCTCCGGCACCGTTGCCCAGCTTTTTGAAAGCGGCGGAATGTCATATCTTAAAGCGGCGGTGGAAAACGCCTTTGACATTAAGTGCGACAAGTACATCAAAATATCCAACGACGGTTTTAAGGCTTTGGTGGAGTACGCCGGCGGAACCAGCAGCTACACCTTCCCAGAGGAGCTGTATTACAAAAACGAGGAGACCGGCGAGCTTACAAGCTTTTCGCAGGGACCGGCATCAAGGACGTTATGGGGAGACGATATCAGAAGAATCCTGACATATCCTTTATACGCCGACGGCGAAAAAACCAAGGTACAGGCGGTCGGCGAGCTTGGAGCTTCAATCATCAATTCCGGCTTCCTTACCAACGCCGAGGAGATAACAAACAACCTTACAAATATATTCAACACAATATTCAACAATTCCGACACCGATATAACCTCCCGCAGCTTTAAAGAGGTCAAGCCGGCTTACGAGCATCTTTTAGAAATATCCCAGTCCCCTGCAACCTACAGAATGCCCAAGGGAACATGGGGCGACAACGGATATTTCAGCGTCGACACGGAATTTAAAACGGAAATAAAAGAGTATTTTGAGCTTATAGAACAGGAATAAACTTTTATATATGAAAGGAAAAATATGATGGAAAACCGCGTTAAAGTAAGAATCATCG
>USEH01000009.1 GCA_900553675.1 uncultured Ruminococcus sp.
AAAAGCCGCAGTCGCCGAATACCTGAATTACATCAACGCCGACAACCTTACCAAACAATTCGGGCAGTCCGCCTACTGCGCCGAGAACTCCAACACGTCGGAAATCGTATCGGAGTATCTCCACTCGGCCGTGACGAGCATCCTGCTCAAAGCGCAGATCCTCGACGAGAACGAACAGCCGCTGGAGATGATACGCTACAACGGAACGCTCTACAAACGCAACGACTACCTGAACTACGTGCTCAACACGCTTCAGAAAGGCAACAAGCTGAACCTGTACTGTCTGGAAGACGAGGCGGCCGGGAAGTATGTGCAGATAGATCACAACTGCGTCGAGCTGGCCAACGACCGCGACGGAAAGGTATACCTGAAACTGAAACCGCTCGCCGCAGGCACCTCGCTGTACAGAAAGTCGGGCGAAACGTATGCCCCGGCCAGTGATACAGAACTCGGCGAGGTCGAGAAGAACATGAAGGATTTCAACGCCTACAACGAGGCGATCGGCTACAAAGACGGCCTGATGTACTACAACATCCCGATCGAGCACCTGAACAACGCCGCGACGACCACCGACGCCGAAAACAAACGGGTGATCCCCGTCGCCAAGTACGGCATCGTCCGCAACCATCACTATGTGGTGACCGTCAACAGTCTCACGAAGATCGGCAAAGGCATCTTCGACCCCGAAGAGGAGATCGTTCCCGGAAAGAACGACGAAAAGGATAAGCGTCCGTTCATCCTCTGCGAATATTGCCACGCAATGGGCAACGGTCCCGGAGACTTGGAGGACTACCACGAAAACTTCTATCTTAGCGATAAGTTCTCAGGCGGCTTTATCTGGGAATGGTGCGACCACGGAATGATAATAGGCTATACCGCCGACGGCAAGCCAAAATACGGCTACGGTGGAGATTACGGCGAACGCCACAACGACGGCAACTTCTGCATGGACGGTCTTATTTACCCCGACAGAACCCCGCATACCGGTCTGCGCGAGGCTAAGCAGGTCTACCGTCCGGTAAGAGTTTCCGCAACCGACAATTCCGGCGTTTTTGAAATAAAGAATTATCTTAACTTTGTAGACGCAGGCGATATCCTCAGCGGCGAATACGAGATTGCCGACAGCGGCAGGATAATCTCAAAAGGGAACTTTGATTTCAGCGTGAAGCCGCTTGAAACCACTCTTGTAACAATCCCCGAAGCGGCGCAGACTGACGGCGAAAGCGTTTATATCAGATTCATTTTCATAGCCAAGAATGCCACCTCATGGTGCGAAAAGGGCTTTGAAGTCTGCTTTGATCAGGTCTGCATAGCCGAAAAGAACGTCAAGCCCCAGCCTGTAATGCTTGAAGCTCCTGTTGAAATCTGCAACGAGCCGCTTAAGGTCAGTGTAACCGCAAACGGAATATCATATGTCTTCGATAAGAGAAAGGCCGAGATAGTCTCGATAATCAAGAACTGCAAAGAGCTTATCGACCGCCCGATATCACTTAACTTCTTCCGTGCTCCTACCGACAACGATAATCAGCGCGGCAACTGGTACCGCGCGCATCTCAATGATTATATCGTGAAGGTTTATAATGCCGATGTCACAGCTGAAAATAGTTGTGCAAAGGTGGAGTTTTACGAGAGCTTCGGATGGAGTATGCATCAGCCCTTTGCAAAGGCTCATACCGTCTACACCGTTTATTCCGACGGCACGCTGGAGATATCGAGCGAGCTTGAAACCTCGAATAAGGTCGAGCAGCTGCCGCGCTTTGGAATAAGGCTGTTTGTAAATAAATCCTTTGATACCGCCGAGTACTACGGCTACGGTCCTTACGAAAGCTATATCGACAAGCACAGAGCCTCGTATATCGGTCTTTTCAAAGACAAGATTGCCAATATGCACGAGGACTATATCCGCCCGCAGGAAAATTCCTCCCACTGGGGCTGCAAGCATGCAAGCGTCACAAACGGCGAAACCACCATCCGCTTTGAAGCCGAGGGCGATTTCAGCTTCAACGCAAGCGTATACACTCAGGAAGAGCTTGCCGGCAAGCGTCATAACTTCGAGCTTGAGCAGTGCAAGTCAAACGTCATCTGCGTGGACAGTGCCATGGCAGGCGTAGGCTCAAATTCCTGCGGTCCTGAGCTGAGGGAAAAATACAGAATCCCGCTTCCCAACGTTTCCATGAATATACGAATGTTTATTAAGTGATACATAAAGGAGGACGTATGAAAAAGCGTATTATTGCTATGATTTTATGTGTAATGACAGCTCTTTGCGGCTGCGGGCAGACAAATAGCACTCCCGAATTTGACAAGTCGGTCAGCATGACTGCAAGCGAGGTTGCCGAACGCATGGGAATAGGTCTGAACATAGGCAATACCATGGAGGCGTATGAATCAACTAACTGTGAAAAGTCATCATACGAATGGATTCCAATCTGCGGTGATAACACCCCCGAGGACTATGAAACCCGCTGGGGAGCAGTTGTAACCACTCAGAAGATTATCAACGGCATCAAGGCGGAGGGATTCAACACCATCCGTATCCCTGTATTCTGGGGCAACATGATGGAAAACGACGGAACGTGGACTATCAATCCCGACTACCTCGAAAGAGTCAAAGAAATAGTCGATTACTGCATGAAGGCGGATATGTTTGCTGTTGTAAACTGCCACCACTTCGACGAGTTCATCATCCGCAGAAACAACGTTGAAGAATGCAAAGAGATATTTACCACTCTCTGGACTCAGATAGCCGATTACTTCAAGGATTACCCCTACACCCTTGTTTTCGAGGGCTTTAACGAGTATCTCGGCGGAAGCCAGTTCAACGAAAAAGGGAAATTGGTTGATCCCGGTCTGGATTCCGGCTATGATATGACAAACACCTGCAATCAGGCGTTTGTAGACGCGGTAAGAGCCACCGGCTCGAACAACGCCGACCGCGTTCTGATAGTCTCCGGCTACAACACCAATATCGACCGCACAACATCACCTCGCTTTAAGATGCCCACCGATTCGGTTGAGGACAAACTTATGGTTTCGGTCCATTATGTCGACAACGCCATGTACTGGTCAAACTCCATCGGCAATCAGCGCTGGCTCGATTATACCGACTCGCAGTGCAAGCTGCTTGAGGAGGCTTTCACAAGTAAGGGCATACCTGTTTTTCTGGGAGAGACAACAGCACAGTACCCCACCGACAGATTTGCGTTTGACGCTGTTCACACCGATTCCGCCGAGTGCCTTGAAATAGTTCTGGATAAGCTTAAGGAAAAAGGCTTTGTTCCGGTTATATGGGACACCTGCAACGACTTCTATTCAAGAACAGACTGCAAAATCATCAAAGATGCAAACGCGGAGGTTGTTCACAACTATACAAAATAACAGGCTAAAATTCTGCGGTTTCTCTGAAAAAATCAGGGAAACCGCATTTTTTATCAAAACTGTAGAAATCCTTTAAGATATATGCTATAATTATATAAATACGTCAGCCGACTTAACCTGCGGCTGTATATCCGGAGGATTATTATGCAAACCAACGTCAACCATTCGACTATTGCCAGCGAGCTTTTTATGCAGGGCTGTAACTGCTCTCAGGCGGTGTTCGCCGCTTTTTCTGATTTGACCGGATTGGAACGCGACTTCGCCCTGTGCATATCCTCTTCCTTCGGCGGGGGAATGGGAAGACTGCGCGAGGTCTGCGGAGCCTTCAGCGGAATACTGATGGTTGCGGGATGTCTATATGGCTATAGCGACGTTTCACAGCCTTCGCTGAAAAATCAGCATTACCGCCTTGTGCAGGAGCTTGCCGCGCGATTTAAGGCAGAGACCGGCTCGCTGATATGTCGCGAGCATTTGGGTCTTGCGGGAGCTTCCACGCCCGATTCACCGGTGCGCACCGCAGAGTTTTACAAAACCCGCCCATGCGCAAAGCTTATTGAAACAGCTGCGCGGATCATGGACGAATATATAAGCGAGCATCCGTATGACCGATAAGCAAAGATTTGATGAGCTGACAAAGCTTTCGCCGCAGGAGCTTCACATAAAAGCAGGCGTCGGCACGCTTTCGGAGAAGTATCTCCACGCGCTGTTAAAGAGGTATTTCGAGCCGGACACCGACTACCATGAGGTCGGAATAGATCGCTTCACTGCCGACATATGTCGGGATATGCGGATAATCGAAATACAAACCCGCGCTTTGGGCAGACTCCGCGAAAAGCTGGAATACTATCTTCTGGAGGGGTATAAGGTCAAGGTGGTTTATCCCATCCCTCATATAAAATGGCTGTCGTGGATAGACCCCGATACCGGCGAGGCATCTCCAAAGCACCGCTCGCCCAAAACTGGCAGCTTTTACGACTGCTTCTGGGAGCTTTATAATATCAAGTACTTTCTGGATTGGGACAATCTCAGCGTCGAGCTTATGCTGATCGATGTTATGGATTACAAAAACCTCAACGGCTACGGCAAGCGAAGAAAGCGCCGTGCAACAAGGCAGGAAAGAATCCCCACCGCGCTTTATGATACGCTTATACTAAACAGTCCCAAGGACTATTTAAAGCTTGTACCCGATGAGCTGCCGGAGATTTTCACCAAGGATGAATATGCAAAAGCGACTAAGCTTAGCCCTGAGATGGCATATTCGGGGCTGAATATACTGCAATACCTTGAAGTAGTAGAGCTTGCCGGCAAGGACGGCAGGAAGAAATTATACAGGAGGCGGCAAGCACAATGAAAATTAAAGTCAAAAAGATGGATTATGATGAGGTGCTTAAACAGCCGGCGTTTAAAAAGCTCCCGCCGAGAAAACCGTCGATACTTTTCAGAACGCTGTTAAAGCTTCTTTCGTCTTCCGACTTAAAGGCGACCAACTTTACATACACACAGACCGGCATGGAGCGTCTCGGCAAAAACGAGCCTGCGCTTATCCTTATGAACCATTCCAGCTTTATAGATTTAAAGATTGCTTCCACAATTCTTTGTCCCAGACCCTTCAATATCGTCTGCACCTCCGACGGCTTTGTGGGCAAAGAGTGGCTGATGCGAAGAATCGGCTGTATACCTACAAACAAGTTCGTCACCGACGCTCAGCTTGTGCGGGATATCCTTTATGCCTTAAAGACCAATCACTGCTCGGTGCTGATGTACCCCGAAGCAAGCTACAGCTTCGACGGCACGGCGACCCCACTCCCCGAAAGCTTAGGAAAGTGCCTAAAGCTGCTGGGTGTGCCGGTTATAATGATAAGAACCTACGGCGCGTTCTCCCGCGACCCTTTGTATAACGGCTTGCGGCTTAGAAACGTCGATGTTTCCTGCGATATGGAATACGTCCTATCTCCCGAGGATATCGACAATATGACCGTTGATGAGCTTAACGGCAAGCTTAACGAGCTGTTCACCTTCGACAACTTTGAGTGGCAGATAGAAAACAAGGTCAGAATTACCGAACCCACAAGGGCAGAAGGTCTGAACCGCGTTTTGTACAAATGTCCGGAATGTCTTGCCGAGGGAAGCATGATTGCAAAAGGAACTGCAATCAGCTGTGACAAATGCGGCTGCGAATACGAGCTGAGCGAATACGGCGAGCTTATACGCAGCAACGGAAAAGCAAGATTTTCAACCGTCCCCAAGTGGTACCGCTGGGAGCGGGATTGCGTCAGGGACGAAATCCTTTACAACAGCTACAAGCTGGATGTTCCTGTCGAGATTCTTATGATGGTGAACACCGACTGCATATACGACGTCGGCGAGGGCAGGCTTGTCCACGACGAAAACGGCTTTCAACTCACCGGCTGCGGCGGCAGACTTGACTATTCCCAAAAGCCCACAGCGTCCTACAGCCTGTATTCCGATTATTTCTGGTACGAAATAGGGGACATGATCTGCATAGGAAACAAAAAAGTGCTGTATTACTGCTTCCCTAAGTGTGAGGGGGATGTCGTCGCGAAAACAAGGCTTGCGGCAGAAGAAATGTACAAGCTGGCAAGGACAAAATCGGTCAGCAGAATCAAATAAATGTTAAAGAGTCGGTTCGTCCGGCTCTTTATTTTTTATATTTTTTCGTTCTGCCTATTGACAAAGTAACATTGTTATGTTATACTATCATCAAGACGTAACACTGTTACGAAAAAGGAGGCTGGTATTTTGGGCAATCTCATATCAAAAAAGGAACTGCTGTCAAGATACAATATATCCTACGGAACGCTGTACAGATGGAAGCGCATGGGTCTGATACCAGACGATTGGCTGGTCAAAAAGTCCACTTATACAGGGCAGGAAACTTTTTTTGACGAGCAGCAAATTTGCGAAAGGGTAGAGGCGATAATCGCGCGCAAAGACTCTGAATCGCTTGAGGATATAGCGAAAGAGCTTTTAAACAAGGCGGAAAGCGAAACCAAGCTGAAAATAATATCGAGATACGGAAACAAGGAATATGCTGTTTCCGATATATCCGATATTGTTTTCATTGAAAACGGAAAAGAGACAAGCATATTGGAAAGTATTAATGCAATAGTCAAACAAATTAAGAATCAGGAGGATTGATTTTATGAGCGAATTAAATTCGGTGAGAATATCAGGAAGCGGCTGCTGCGGCGGCGGTGAATACTCCGAGGTAAGAATAAGCGGCTCGGGAAAGATAACCGGCGACGTAAAGTGCGATTCAATGCACATTTCAGGCTCTGGAAAGATTGAGGGCGAGGTCGACTGCAAAAACGACATCCGCATATCCGGCTCCGGCAGGATTGATAAGGATATTAAGTGTGATACGTTGCATATTTCCGGCGCGGCAAAGGCGACAAGCGTTAAGGCAAAGAAGGTTCATATTTCCGGCTCCTGCTCAACCGAGGGCAAAATCGAGGCTGACGAAATCAAAATATCCGGCGTACTCAGCGCGGGCGGTGATATCTGCGGAGAGACCGTTCAAGTCAGCGGTGGAATCAAAACCTCACACCTTTTAAGCGGCGAAACCGTGGATATAAAGTTCAGTGCCAATAATTGCATTATCGGAGAAATCGGCGGCGGAACAATAACCGTCCGCCCGGGGGATTATGTTAACCGTTCTTTCGGCGGGCTGTTTCAATTCATGCGGAAGTGCTCGGATGATTATGCGCCGAGCGGCAAAAAAAGCGGCTATACTGCGCAGATCGGCTCGATAGAGGGCGACGATATCACCGTTCAGGACTGTATTGTGGACACCATACGCGGCACAAAGGTGACAATAATGTCCGGTTGCGAGGTTAAAAGGGTGGAGTACAGCGGCGAGCTTACCGTCGAGGGCGGCGCAAAGGTCGAGGAGCAGATAAAGATATAAAATAGAACAAGGCAGGGTGAAAATATCACTCTGCCTTAATTTATTGCATGACTAATCAGTCAAATTCCTTCCAGAAGTTCTTGACAGCCGCTTCATATCCTTCTCTGTCAATAACGCAGCTCATGCCGTGATCTGCTCCCGGAACTATAAGAAGTCTTTTGGGAGAAGCGCACGCCAGATAGTTGCGATAGGTCATCTCAATGGGAACAAAGTGGTCGTCCGTTCCGTGAATGAACAGTACCGGAATTTTGCATTGGCGCAGTGCGTCAATGGTGGAATAGCTCGACTCGGCATACTGGTTTTTGCGCTCGTATATAGCGGAGGCAAGCCCTTTGTGAATGTTGTAGTTGATGTGAAGATTGTCGTTTACTACGTGATTCCATATTTCATCCGGGGATGTAAATGCGCAGTCGGCTATGATTCCGTGAACGCTTTCTGGAAGCTTAAGTCCGCCTGCCATTAAAACTGTAGTCGCGCCCATTGATACTCCGCACAGATATACGGGAAGCGTCTTGGATTTGTTGTCTATTACCCATTGCGCCCAGTCTAAACAGTCGTATCTTTCGATAACTCCGAAGCCCATATGGTCACCACCACTGTTGTTCTGTCCGCGCTGTTCGGCAAACAGTACCGAGCAGTCGTTATCATGTAAGAAGTCAGCCATAAGCCCGAAATCGCTTGACCACGAAGACCTCCAGCCGTGCATTGCAACAACGATTCGTTTTGGATTCTGTGCAGGATACCAATGTCCTACAAGCGTGATATCGTCAAACCCTTGTATTTCCACCCGCTCGGTTGGGGCGGCTTCAAGCTTTGCCGCAGCATCAGCCACCCGCTTGAATACCTCCTCGTTGATAAGCGAGCCGGCAATGCGGTTGGTGGCGTGAGTCATCATTTTCGGACCCTCGCGGTCAATAGCCGTCTTCATAAGGAACTTGGTCGTAAGGTATGCGGCAGTCCCGAATACGGCAGTAGCACCGAGAACGGCTCCTGAGGCAATCAGAATCTTGTTTTTGTCTGGTTTCATTATAATATCAATCCTTTCAGCGGGGTCAATGGGCATTTAAGGTTAGTATCACAAAAGGAAAATGATTATCCTTTTTGTGGTACTGCCCTAAGTATACTACATTATTGTGGAGAATAAAAGTGAAACAACGGCAAATGCAGTGAAATATTGCTATTTTTTCGCTTTTGACTGGAGCCATGGGGCGTAGTCTCCCCAGAAGTAGTCGCCGATATACTCTTCATAAAGCTCCGAATCCACATATATAGCAAGCCTTTGCTGACCTCCGGCGACAAACAGCTCTTCGGATGTGTTGTTGGGAACGGATATGTCCTCCGCACTCCTGCCGTCGGGAATGATTATTTCGGTTATCTGCGAGCCACTGAGTGCACCGCCGTCCAGCCTTGAAATATTTACGCCTAAGGTAAGCTTTAAGCAGGACGAGCCTTCAAACGCGCCCTTTGAAACGGTGGAAACAGCTGCGCCGTCGGTGAAATCGGGGATAGTAAGTTCCTTCAGAGCCTTGCCCTCGTCGGTAAGACCAACTACCTTCCAAGAACCGTCCTCAGCCGCTTCAAGCAGGAAATAGATGTTCTCCTGTTCCGCCTGATTCATGTCCTGCTCATCCTTAGGTCTGTGACCGGAAGGAGAGGGAAGCTCGCTGATGGCAAGTGTAATGTCGCTCCTGCCAAGCTCGCGCTTTATATCGTCAATCAGCCTGACGGTGCGCACCGTAACACCGGAGTTATTCAGGTGAAATTCCGAGTCGAAGAAATAGCCGTCGTCCATAATGTAATCAAACACGTTGCTTATAACCTTGCAGTTAAGATTCAGGCAGAGATTTTTGTAGAAGCTCCGTATCGATTCGTCGGTGTTGCTATCAAAGACTGCCTTTTCGTTCATTGGCGGGAAGCTGAAATAAACCTCGCCCCCGCGCTCACGTATGAAAGCGGTGTACTCGTTGACGTATTCTATAAATTCCTCGTATTCGGTGATGTCTCCGTCCTCGAAATCTGACAGAAAGTCAAGCCTTATGGGATTGCCGTAGCCAGAAAGCTCGTTGTAAGGGCGGTCGAATACGTTGTCGCCGTATTCGTTGAAGTTTTCCTTTTTGTATGCGCCCTGATTTACAGGTCGTTCGCCGCCGATAAGATATCTGAGCTTGCTTGATCCAACCTTCCACGCCGCGCCGACAATCGAGCCGTAATCGTCTCTATCTACATGAGCGAGCATGGAAAACCTGCCGTCCATCGCCTCTAAAGCGGTTTCTGAGCCGAAGTATAAGGAAAGAGTCTGCGCGCTCATCTCGGGTGCAAGGATGAATATGTCGCCCTCGTTAACCGAAGCGCGGCTCAAATCCATCATCAGCTTTGTGCCAAGGTCGGCATACAACCCAAAGTTGACGACCTCATAGCCCAGCTCGTCCTCAATCATCCTGCTGTCCAAGCCGAACGCTGTAGAGCTTCCGCCGACTATGACTATTTTCTTACTTTCGATGCTGCACAGTCTGTCATATTTTTCCGAAAGTTCTCCGACAAATGTATCATCATATACAGCCGGAAGTGCAAACACCGCCGCGAAAACCATCACAAAAGGAACTAAAAACACCGCAAGCATAGCCGCAAAGGTCTTAATAAATTTCTTATTCATTTCAAGACCTCCTTAAAATTGGAAATAGATGAACGAGCTTGCGCCGCCCGAACTCAGGAGCAAAAGCCAAGCAACGGCAACAGTCCAGCAAAGAACAATGTATACAAAGCCCGAAGCGAATGTTCCTTTGTATTCGCCGCTCGGAGAGTTTCTGAGTGCTATATGCAAATCAAGCTGTTTTACTATGTATATCATCAGGACTATAGAGATAATCTTAACCCAGTCCAAGCTGAGAGCACTCAAAGACGCGCCTATTTGCAGATCCGACCATCCCGAAAACAGCGTTTTGTAAAGCGAAATCATGTCGGAAGTTGAATTAGCTCTGAACGCCACCCACGCTATAAGCACAAGCAGGAATGTGACAACCCGCTTGAACAGCACCGCCGTAGCCGAGGTCTGGCTGATTTTAAGCTTATCCCAAAGTCTCGCGCGAAGTCTTGAGGTGATGTGTCCGATTATCTGGTATACCCCGTGCATAACTCCCCAGATAACATATGTCCACGCCGCACCGTGCCATATTCCCGAAAGCAGGAAGACTATAAATATGTTGGCATAGTGCTTAGCCCTCGAACATCTCGAACCGCCAAGAGGGATATATACGTAATCGGTAAACCACGACGTCAGCGAGATGTGCCATCTGCGCCAGAAATCACGTATGTTTGTGGCACTGTAGGGGTCTTTAAAGTTCTGCATAAGGTTTATGCCCATTATTTTGGCACAGCCTATTGCTATGTCGGTATAGCCTGAAAAGTCGCAGTAAATCTGAACCGAAAACAGCGCGGTTGCAATTAAAACCGTAAAGCCGTTGAAAAGCTCTGTGCCGCCGTTCGATACCGAGGAGTAAACAAGGTCTACCACCCGCGAAATCTGATCCGCGACAGCAATCTTTTTAAAGAAGCCCACTGCCATCATCTTAAGTCCCATGCTTGTCATGTAAGGGGAAGGGTGATTGTCCGCACGAAGCTGAGGCAGGAGGTTTTCGGGACGTTCAATCGGTCCCGCGACAAGCTGAGGGAAGTACGAAACGTAAAGCGCATAATATCCAAAGTGCCGCTCCGCCTTCATCTTACCGCGGTAGACGTCTATTACGTATGAAAGCGTCTGGAATGTGTAGAAGGATATTCCCACGGGAAGCATCAAATCAAGCGAGAACCTAAGGTCTGCCCCGAAAAGATTTATCAGCGAGCATACGCTGCCTGCAAGGAAGTTAAAATATTTGAAGAAGAACAAAACCCCAAGGCTTGCCACAGCCGCTGTTATCGCCAACAGCCTTTTAATGCCCTGCTTTTTTGCTTTTTCAATTCCCAATGCGCAGACATAGGATATCAGAGTTGTGAAGAGTATCAGGTAGATAAGATCCGCCTGCCAGCTCATATAGAAGAAATAGCTTGCGGCAAGAAGCATAACCCAGCGCGCCCGTTTTGGAAGCACCCGATACAAAATCAGCACTATTGGGAAGAATATCAGGAATGCAAACGAATTGAATACCATGCGCTATTCTCCCTTCTCCAAGCCGTTTTTGCCGGAGCTTTTGGCTTTATTCGCAATAGACCGACACAAAAGTGCCGCCGAAAGGCTTATCAAAAGAGCCAAAAACAGCTCGCTGACGTCAGCTTCGCACATAAACATGGTAAAGAACAAAGCTATGTGTATGCCTGCGTTTGCTATAGCAGGAATAATTTCAGCCTTACGCCCACATAAAAGCCGTGTGCATGCATGAAGCGCGATAATAAGCGCAATCAACGCCCAGAACCATATCGTTCCTAAAACTTTATATTCGTTCATAGTCATTCACCACGCTCCTTTTCCAGCTGAGCCTTAATGTCTTCGGCGAGATTCTGGGTGCGTATCTGCGCGCCCTCGTCGTTTAAATGCCATTCCGAATCGAAGAAGTATTTGTGCTCCATAACGTATGTCCCGACGTTTGAAATAACAGGATAGTCAAGCTTGTCGGCGCAGCTGTCGGTAAATCTGTCGTATTCCGACTGAGTGGTGGCGCTTTTGTGAAGCCTTGCCTTGTCGTAGGTGCCGAAGCTCATGTAAAGCTTAGCGCCTTTTGCCCTGTAGATTTTGTATATTTCATTGAGATTCTCATGATTAAGCTTGTTATAGCTGAAGCCCTGAGCAGCACCTCCGAAGCTTCCGCGCACGCTCTTGCGGACGGTGGAGCGGTCGCCGTACTTGTTCATTTCGGTCGGCAGCTGATATTCCTTGCCGCTCTGATGGATAGCAGGAACCAGCGAGCTGTCCTGCGGGTTGCCCACCTGAAATTCGCGGAAGGACTCCCAAAAGCCGGTGTATTTTGAGATGTCAGCGTCCCTGAAAATGTCGTAGCACTGCTCGTTTCCGCGGAACATCTTTGCGTGGAACTTGTTTGAACCCATCACAGACGAATCGAAGAACTCCGGCGCGTGTACAACGATATCGCCCTTGGATACGTACTTCGATATGACATCCAAGAAGAACAGCGAGGGGTTTGCAACGTTTGTGCCGTAGTTGATAACGCTGTAGCCGGGCATAAGCTTTTCAAACAGCGCAGAATCCAAGCCGTTTAATGAGGACGAGCCGGAAACCACAACAATCTTTTTGCCCTGCGCCTGCCGCAGCCGCTCATATTTTATGCAGAACGAGCCTTCAATCGCTCCCGAATATACCGGCAGCCGCTGCGAGTTTAAAATAACAGTTTTAACGTTCGGGTTAAAGCTTTTGTCCCATACCGAAACAACCGAGTCGAAGAAAATGACCTCGCGCAGAGCTTCGCAGTCAGAAAATGCGCCTAGCTGAATGTTTTTTACGGTTCTCGGAATAACAACTCGTTCGATTCCGCCCGAAAATGCTCCGCCTGCGATTTCCATAACCTTTAGTCCGTCTATTTCCTCCGGAATAACTACAGTGCTGTCTGAGCCATTATATCCTGTGATTTTTATGCCATCCTCCGATTTTTTTCTCTGGTCGAGCTTGCCCCAGTTGTAGCTTGAATCGCTGATATAGCTGATTTTCTCAGATGAATATTTAAAGTCGGAAGCGGGCGTTTCCTTCGCCCAGACTGCGTATAAGTCCAAAGAACCGTTGTCAGCCCTGCACACTCCGCCCATGTTGGCAAACCCGGGAATGTCGTTGCAGGACTCATAGTCGGAGTACTCCGCCGGCTCGGTGCTGTAGCCAATGCAGGAGTATCCCTTGCGATAAAAGCTTCCGTCTGCGTGAAGGGTCTGCTGCATGGAAAAGGTGTCGCTGTATTGCTTGGTGACGCTCAGGCTGTCTGCGCCGTCAGCGGTAACGCCGCCGTTCAGATGGTATGTGATGGTATAGTCGGAAAAGCCGGAGAAGTTTGCGTATACCGAGCGGTTTTCGCTTATTCTGAAGGTGTATTCTGCATCCTCGCTTAAAAGCGTACCGCCTTCCGAGAGGAATCCGCCCTCCGACCATCCCTCAAAGCTTAGGTTTTCTGTTTCGACCGCGCAGACCTTAACGTCCGCAGGATAGGCAAACAGCTCGCCGGACACTATTACCTCGGCAGACTCCACGCTCTTTTTCACGCTGAGCCGGAATACCTCCGATTCCTTTGCAACTATCATGTCAACGGTAGCCGGCGCGATAACGTCGTCCAGTCGAAGCCGCCCGCGCTCCTCGTCAAATTCAGCGTCTGCGGTGTTGCCTATGTAGATATATCCTTCGTTTAAGGTAACTTTAAAGCTTACGTTTCTGCCCGCCTTAACGTCGGCAATGTTGTCGCCCTCGATGGTTATGCCTTCGCATGGGCGGAGCATTACTCTTACAGTATAATCCTCGCGCTTGTCAGGCTTTTGAGCGCAGCCGCACATCAAAAGTGCGAATATAGCAATCACCGTCAGCAGCCGTATAAATTGATGTTTCATATGCTTTTCTCCAATCAGGGAATCTTCTACATCAAATTTAACACCTAATTAAAGTCTGTGTCAACCGGTTTTGTGAACTGTGCCAAGATTGTCCGTTATTTTTAAATTTTTGACTATGCCCCGCAACGGTTGCATTTTTCGCGCGACTGTGTTAGAATATATTTGCATATTATCATTATGAAAGGATGACTTGATAGTGTCAGATTTTAAAGCGGCTGCCGGAACCGGCGGGGAAGTGTATATCCCTTTGGATAAACGAAGCGGAAAGGCTTCTAACGTTTATTTTACCAGAGAGCTTTCGGCGGTTGGTTTGATAAAAATCTACTCCGCGTTAAACGCCGAGCTTTCGGGAAGAGTTGCAATAAAGCTCCACACCGGTGAAAAGGACGGTCCTAATATAATCCCGCGCGAGTGGGTGAAAGAGCTTGTTGAGAATAAGCTTCCAAACGCTTCAATAGTCGAAACCAATACCTACTATGAGGGCGACCGCTATACAACGGCTCTCCACCGTGAAACCATTGCTCACAACGGCTGGACCTTCTGTCCGGTTGATATCATGGATGAGGACGGCACGGTTATGCTTCCGGTAAAGGGCGGCAAGTGGTTCCGCGAGATGTCAATGGGCAAAAATATTCTTAACTATGATTCAATGCTTGTTCTAACCCACTTTAAGGGACATACCAAGGGCGGTTTCGGCGGCTCCAACAAGAATATAGGCATAGGCTGTGCCGACGGCAGAATCGGCAAGGCAATGATTCACACAACGCCAGGCTCTTCGGATATGTGGGATATAGGCAAAGAGGAATTTATGGAGCGGATGACCGAATCCGCCAAGGCGGTAGTAGACCACTTTGGCGAGAATATCCTGTTTATAAACGTGCTGCGGAATATGTCCGTCTCCTGCGACTGCGAGGGCGTTGAAGCCGAGCCGGTGGTAACTCCGAATATAGGTATTCTTGCCTCACGAGATATTCTTGCAATAGATCAAGCCTCGGTTGACCTTGTTTACGCACTTAATGAGGGCGACCGCCATGCACTCACCCAAAGAATGGAGACCCGCCACGGTCTTCGCCAGCTGACATACATGAAAGAGCTGAACATGGGTTCGGACGTCCCGCGGATTATAGATATAGACAACGGCGGCAAGGAGATATCTCCCAAGCAAGCTATTGCGGGTGTTAAGCCATTTGGAAGTATAAACAGCAGATGATCAACGATTTTTCAAAGGGCAGCGTCCGCAAAAGTATAATCTATCAGGCGCTGCCGCCGATATGTGCGCAGCTTGTCCAGCTGGCATATAACATAGTAGACAGAATATATATAGGTCACCTTTCGGACAGCGACAGCCTTGCGCTAACCGGAATAGGGCTTGTTTTCCCTATAACAACGCTGATTGCGGCGTTTACCAATCTGTTCGGAATGGGCGGCGCGCCGCTGTTCGCTATAGCAAGGGGCGAGGGAGAGGACAAAAAGGCAGAAAGAATCATGGGCAACACCTTTGCCCTTCTTTCGCTCTGCTCGGTTGTTATAACTGTAATATGCTTCCTGTTTGCCAAGCCGGTTCTGTACCTTTTCGGAGCGGACGACGGCACCTATTTCTATGCCGGAAGCTATCTGAGAATTTATCTTGTGGGAACGCCCGCGCTGATGCTTGCAACAGGTCTTAACGGCTTTATAAACGCTCAGGGATTTCCAAGAATCGGAATGTTCACCGTAGCTATAGGCGCGGTAATAAACCTCGTCTTAGACCCGATTTTTATCTTCGGACTGGATATGGGAGTAGAGGGTGCGGCTCTGGCAACTGTTATAAGTCAGGTGATATCCGCCGTGTGGGTAATAAGATTTCTGACAGGTCGCAGCGCAATTCTGCGCATCCGCTTTGACTGCATGAAAATCGACCCTCGCCTGACGTTTAAGATAATGAGTCTCGGCTTTGCGGGATTCATAATGCAGGCGACAAACAGCCTTGTTCAGGCGGTCTGCAACATCATGCTTAAGGGCTTCGGCGGGGATATCTATATCAGCGTCATGACGGTTGTAAACTCAGCAAGGGATATTCTTTCTCTGCCGATTCACGGTCTTACAAGCGGCTCTCAGCCTGTTTTAGGATATAACTACGGTGCAAAGGAATACGATCGCGTAAAGCAGGGAATACGCTTTTCCGCCGTTGTCGGAGCGATATACACCGCCGCCGCATGGCTGTTTATAATCAGCTTTCCAAAGCTTTTAATAACCCTGTTTTCCGATGATGCTAATCTCATCGAGCCGGGCATAAGGGCACTCAAAATATATTTCTTCGGCTTTGTTTTTATGGCGTTCCAGTTTTCGGGACAGTCGGTTTTCACCGCTCTGGGAAGGTCAAAGCAGGCAGTGTTCTTCTCGCTTTTGCGTAAGGCGTTTATAGTGGTGCCGCTTACTGTTGCGCTCCCGAATATGGGCTTGGGAGTTGACGGCGTTTTCTGGGCAGAGCCGATATCAAACGTATTGGGCGGTCTTGCCTGCTTTATAACAATGTGGCTTACGGTATACCGCAGACTTGAAAACACTCAGACGGAAACGTCGGAAATAAAAGTATAGGATGATATATATGAAAATAGTAAATATTTGTGAAAAGAACTTTTTCGATAAGGACATCTGGAAAAAGCTGAAAAAGCTCTACATAGAAGCTTTCCCTGCCGATGAGCGAGCGCCCTTTTATATGATGAAAAGAAACGCAAAGAGGGGCAGGGGAGAAATGCTCGCGGCGTATGACAATAACGAGCTTGTAGGCATGGCGTATATCATAGGCGATACGGATTTAGGATATCTTTTCTACTTTGCCATCATGCCCGGGCTTCGCGGAAAGGGCTACGGCAGCAAAATACTATCGCTTCTTCGCGAAAGATACAGTGGCGGCAGGCTTTTCCTTGCTCGGGAGCAGCTTGATAAATCCGCCGATAACTACCAGCAGCGGCTAAAACGCCATGAATTCTATCTTAAAAACGGCTTTACCGACCTCAACGCAACGATACAAGAAGCAAACGTTGTCTACGACGTCATGACGACAAGCGGCGAAGTTTCTCCACAGGAATACGCCGACCTGATGCTGAATTGGGCGGGCAGGTTTATGTTCAGAAGAATCGGATATAAATTAACGATTACCAGATAAAAATCATCCTCTGGCATAGAGTAAACTGCCGGAGGATGATTTTATATAGGCGTTATTGAACGGTAAATTCCGTCCATTCTATGTGATTGTACTTCATAACTTCGTCTGCCCTTTTCATTCCTAACTTTTCATAAAAAGGAACTGCATTTTCGTTTGTTATCAGGTATACTGCGATGTCCTTTTCGCCGCCGGCGGCTTCAAGAGCGGCTTTCATCAGCCTTCTGCCGATGCCCTGCCTTTCATAGTTTCTGTCCACTCCCAAATCGGTCACGTAAAGCCAATAAGCGAAGTCGGTCAAGCCGAACAGCACGCCCACAATCAGATTATCCTCATTTCTTGCGACGATGCTGATTGAAACGTTATTAACCAGCTTTTCTATTCTTTCATCAAACCGCTCCTTGGGATATTGCGAGCCTAAATCGGTTCTTTTGAGAAAGTCTATGTATTCACCTTGCGATACGCGTTCGCTTGTTATTTTTATTCTATCTTTCATAATGCGTCCTCCGAGCTGATTCTTATGAGAAGTTGTCTTAAATCAATCAACCTCAACCTTAATTACCACCGGCAAATCACTCTTTACCCCCGGTACGCAAACCTTTAATGCCTCGCCGTCCCGCTCCCAGCTGACCTCACCGTCGTAGCCCAGAACGCTTACATTCTTTATGATTCCATGGAACAGCGGCAGGCTCGAAGCGTCTCTGTCCGCAAGCTCGGTTATATTCACTCTGCCGTCTTCCGACCATCTCATAACAGTCGCATAAATGCTGCTTCCGCCGGCTGTAAAGCGTATGTCCTTGCAGGTAAATTCGGGGGCGTTGCCATCCGAGAACTGACCCTCCTTAACCGCCGTAGGACCCTCGCCGGATTTTCTCCACGGCTTGGTGCTGTAAATAGCCTCGCCGTTGACACCAAGCCATCTGCCGATGGTTTTAAGGACGTTTGTGTCCTCCTCGGTAAAGCTTCCATCCGCCTTGGGACCGACATTTAAAAGAAGTGTTCCGTTCTTGCTTACGATATCCACAAGCGTGCAGATGATGTCTCGCGGGTTCTTGTATACGTTGTTTTCGGTGTGACACCACGAGTTATAGGCGATAGCGGTGTCGGTCTGCCAATAATAAGGCTTAGCCTCGGCAAACTGACCGCGCTCGATATCCGGAACGGCGCAGCCGAACTGGAAAGCGTCGTGCTTGTAGTTTATAACAACACCGTCGGGACTCCATTCCAGGCTGCGGTTGTAGAAATAAGCCGCAAATTTTTTCAGATACGGCTTGAGAGCTGAATGCTGAATCCACCAGTCGAAATAGATTATCTTAGGGTGATAGCTGTCGACAATCTCGCAGCAGCGGCAGAGCCAGTCCTCCATAAACTCCTGCGATGGGGACGGGCTGAATATATCCTGAAAATTGTAATCAGGCATTGAAGGCCAATAGAAGTCGCCGCGTTTAAGAGGCTCTTTAATGTCGCTGTCGAACTCCTTGCCGTGTCCCATAAAGAACCAGTGCTCGATTCTGTGGGACGATGCGCCCATAACCATCCCTTTAGCTTCGCAGGCATTTTTAAGCTCGCCTAAAACGTCGCGCTTGGGACCCATTTCGTAGGCGTTCCAATGCGAAAGCTCGCTTTTGTACATCTGAAATCCGTCGTGATGCTCTGCCACCGGTATGACGTACTTAGCGCCTGCCTCGCTGAAAAGCTCAGCCCACTTCTGCGGGTTGAACTTCTCCGCCTTGAACATGGGGATAAAGTCTTTGTAACCGAAATCCTTATGATTGCCATATGTCTTAACATGGTGATTAAACTCATCCGTGCCCTGAATGTACATATTCCGTGAGTACCATTCGTTTGCATAAGCAGGGACGGAATACACTCCCCAGTGGATGAATATGCCGAATTTAATCTTTTTGTACCACTGGGGCACAGTGTAGTTATTAAGGCTGTCCCAGTCGTCCTTGTAAGGACCGTCTTGTATTACCTTATCTATTTTTTCTAAATATTCCTTCATGTCTTTCATGGGTTTTCCTCTGTTTCCTAGCCGACACCGGCTGATAAGACGATTGTATCATGATAAAGCTTAATGTCAATAGCTTTTTATATGATTCTTTAGTGCAATACCGTAGATTCATCTTTCTTCAGATGCAAATATGCCTTTGGCTTTCTGTATTTGCCCAAATCCTCCCGCTCTCTGTATGCCCGGATTTCATCCAAATCAAAATCCACATAGTAGATTGTTTCTTCCAACTCATCCCCGACAAAAATGGTATTGTCTAAGGGCATTCCGTCTTCGGTATATACCATAGGACTAAATGCACAGGAGTTTCCCATTCCGGGCGCCTGGGGATTTGCCATAGCAATACCGACCATGTTTTCCATAGCGCGCACAGACAGTTCCTTAAGTCTGGGCGGCATACCGCCGCAGGAATTGGGGTGCATGATAAGCTCTGCTCCGTTTAACATCAGTTCTCTGGCACTCTCCGGATATTCTCTGTCATAACATATCATGCAACCAATTGTAATGGCGTCAAACTTGCATACGGGAAAGGATTCGCCGGATTCAAGATATCTTTCCCAATCAAAATCGCAGGTGTGAACTTTGGAATATTTCAGAATTACTTTTCCATCTCTGTCAATAATCCACGCTGTGTTTTGCGGATACTTTTTCCCTTTGGAAAAGCCTGTTATGACAATGCCTATATTCAGTTCGGCCGCCAGCTTAGTAATCTGAACAAAATGAGGCTCATCCTCAGTCAGGGCATTTTCGCACCACTTTATAAATTCAGGGCGATTCTCAATTTCGTGTACAGGTAATAATTTTTCGCAGATATCAGGAGCGGCATAGGCAGTCAGAAAGCATTCGGGAAATAAAACAAGATCGGCTCCGTTCTCACTTGCCTCCCGAATAAATTTGATTGCAGTTTTTGTATTTTGTTCAACATCCGGCTCAACTGTATCGCATTGAACGATTGCCACCTTGAATTTTTTCATACTCTTCCTCCTGTTATAATTGCTCTTCCGACAAAAATATAGAAAACGGCTTAGCTGATAGACACTGCTAAGATGATTATATCATGCAAGACAAAAATTACAATAGCTTTTTATGTTTTTTAATTATCATATATCATGCAAAAATCTGTAGATGGTCTTCTCAAAAACGGTCAATGATGTTATAATGAAATCACGCAAAACCGATTTACATAATTAAGACGAATCGGAGGTAAACCATGAACGAAAAATTTTTCGAGCTTCCGCCCGAAAAGCGGCAGAGGATAATCAATTCGGGCTACAAGGTGTTTTCAGCCGACAGCTATAAAAAGAGTCCGGTCGGAGAGATAGCCGCCGGAGCGGGCATAAGCAAGTCGCTGCTGTTTTTCTATTTCCGCAATAAAAAGGAACTGTATCTTTATCTTTGGGATGAGTCTGCCAAAATGACCATGAAGTACCTTAACCACTACAAATGCTACGAAGGAAAAGACCTCTTTGAAATGATGGAGCGCGGCATGAGGGCAAAGCTTCATATTATGAGAGAGCACCCCGAAATGGCTGAGTTTGCAGTGAGGGCGTTTTACGAGAAGGACCCCGAAATAAGTGCGGCGATTCAGAAAAGCTACTGGAACTATTTCAGCATTAAGGCTCTTGCGGCGATAAAGGCGCTGAACCCCGACGACTTCACCCCCGGACTTGATATAGGTCTGATGTATCGCAATATGTATCTTGCGGCGGAGGGATATATGTGGGAGATGCTCCAGCGCGGAGATCTCGACTATGAAAAGCTTGACAAGGACTTTCAGCTGCTGTTGGAGTTCTGGAAATCTGTATACAAGAAGAAAGGTTAGAGTATGAAAGCAATCGAAACAATAGGTCTTACAAAGTACTACGGCTCAGCCCGCGGGATAATTGATTTGAATTTAAGCGTTGAGGAGGGCGGCTTTTTTGGATTCTTAGGACCCAACGGCGCGGGAAAAAGCACCACCATAAGAATCCTGCTCGGTCTTATCTCGCCGACAAGTGGAACGGCAAAGATTTTCGGCAGGACGGTTGGAATGTCGCCAAAAGAGATACTCTCGGAGATAGGATATCTTTCCTCCGACGCCGCGTTTTACTCCGGCATGAAGGTGAGCGATATATTAAAGCTGAGTGCTCAGCTCAGGGGAAAGGACTGCTCCAAGGAAGCAAGCGCTCTCTGCGAGCGTCTCAGCCTCGACCCCAGCCGCAGGGTAGACGAGCTTTCGCTGGGCAATCGCAAAAAGGTGGGAATCGTCTGCACAATGCAGCATAAGCCAAGGCTGTATATTATGGACGAGCCGACAAGCGGGCTTGACCCTTTAATCCAGCGCGAGTTTTACTCGATTTTGAGTGAGAGAAACGCCGAGGGTGCAACCGTTTTCCTTTCCTGCCACGTCCTTTCAGAGGTGCAGAGATACTGCCGCGAAGCCGCTGTCATCAGAGATGGACGGCTGTTGGTGTCCTCCAGCGTTGAAAGCCTTGCCCATACCGGAGCAAAGCGCGTCGCGCTGCGCGGAGTTACAGTCCTGCCAAGTCTTGCGGATATTCGCGATATCACCATGAGTGAGGATTCAATAAGCTTTCTATACGGCGGTGCACCGAGTGAGCTTCTTCGAGCTCTTGCACCACTGCCGATAACCGATATAACCATCAGCGAGCCGGATATGGAAGAGGTCTTTATGCATTACTACGAGGGAGGCGTGACTAATGACAATAATTAAGCTTGAGCTTATCCGCGGCAGAACGTCGCTTATAATATGGAGCTTAGCAATTGCGTTTGTGCTGGGACTTTGCATAGTTATTTATCCGCAGATGTCAGAGCAGATGGGCGATATAAGCTCAGCTTTTGCAAGCATGGGGGATTTCAGTGCGGCTTTCGGCATGGACAGGATAAATTACGGCGAGTTTAATGGCTACTTCGGCATAGAATGCGGCAATATCTTAGGACTTGGCGGAGCCTTCTTTGCGGCACTTTTAGGAGTGTCTGCACTTGCAAAGGAGCAAAAGGAGCATACCGCGGAGTTTTTGCTGACCCATCCCATAAAGCGCTCACATGTTGCCGGAATGAAGCTGCTGGCAGTGATGATTCAGGTGGTCATACTTAATCTTGTTTCGCTTATAGTCTGCGCTGTCTCCACCGCCGCAATTGGGGAGGAATTCTTCACAAAAAGCATTATGCTTATGCTTTTGTCCTACCTGATAATGCATATCGAGATTGCCGCGCTGACCTTTGGAATATCGGCGTTTATAAAGAGGGGAAGCCTCGGCATAGGAATAGGTCTGGCGGCGGGATTTTATTTTATGAATATCATATCAAATCTTATCGACGAGACTAAATTCCTGAAATACATAACACCCTTCGCCTACACCGAAAGTGCTGATATCATCACAAATGGGAAGATAAGCATGGAATACCTTGCCTGCGGAATAGCTTTTGGGGTGATAGCAGTTATATGTGCGTTTGTTGTGTACACCAAAAAGGATATATCGTAATTGCATAGTCCAAGGATGGGCAGTAAAACTGTCGGATAGTTAATACTTCAAAATATAAGAAACAGCGTTGAAGCATACAGCTTTTAAATGCATAGACATTTTATAGGAAATTGCTTGCTTTTTTTAACATTTTAGTGTATTATTATAAAAGAAGCTTAATCGATGTGAAAATCGATACATGTATCACAGCTTGATTGATTGCCCGTTTTAAATCATGGGTACAGCAAATCAAGCTCAGCTGTTATATACACTATTTAAGGAGAAAAAAGATGAGAAAGACAATTTCACTCATAACTGTAATGGCTGTTATTCTG
>USEH01000010.1 GCA_900553675.1 uncultured Ruminococcus sp.
TACTGCCGCAGGAATTATTGTAGCTGCTGCCAATACCAGCACTACCTCCAAAGGAAGCACCGCCTCTGGCATACACTGTGCCGCTTTCGATGACGAGCGTACAGTTCTCATTGACTTCTATACCCGCGAAGCTTTCGTTGGTGGTGGTACAATCTGCCACCAGCTCACCGCTTCCCTTGATGGTAAGACTGCCGCCATTGTAGATACCAATGCTTTTTATCGTCAGCTTGCTGCCAGCCTCTAAAATCAGGGTTACATTGCCGCGGACTGTAACTCTTTTGCTATTCGTGATTTCGCCGGAAACTTTATAGAATCCGCCTTCCCATGTGTCATCGCTTCCCGTAACAAGCGTGGCTTCTGTCTCGGTCGCTCCGCCTGTCAGCATAGCCGCCGAATCAAGCTCCCCCAGCTGCGCCTGAAGCAAGAAGCATGGTGTTATATCAACCTCTTCCTGCTCAGCCGCCGAGAGCTGGGAATACAGATCTGAAATTTCCTGCAAGCGCATGCGGACTTCTTCGGAGTTCTCCTCGGTAACCTCAAAGGGGAGTGCGCTTATAAGCTGCCTGATCAGCTGAACCTGCTCGCTATCGGGAACAGGTTCCTCGAGAACAGGATCTGTCGGGTCGGTCACTGCCGGTTCAGTCTCTGCGGGAGTGGTAACCTCCGGTGCAGGCTCTGTCGGGGCAGTCTCAGCCGTTTCCGCCGCCTGAGTGACAGGCTCAGCAGAAGCAACGACCTCCGGCGAAGTCGTCACAATCGGGGCGTCCTCCGTGTTAGCAGCAGGGATATCTTCCGCAATGACGGTCGGAGTCATGGAAATCACCATGCACGCCGCCAGCACAACGCTTAAAAGCCGCCGCCAGACGCTGTTCTTATTTTCGCGTGAATTATTTAGATTCACTATAATAACATCTCCTTCGTGTGTAAAGTATTCGTACACTGTAAATATATCAGAAGGAAATCTAAAAATCCAGCGTTTTGGCAGGAACGTATCGTTTTCTGGCAGGAACGTCTTAAAGAGGTATAGAAAATTACATTGATTTGTGATATACTTTTATAAAATGCAGTTGATATGGGGGATGTCTGAGATGAAAATCGCGCTTGTAGACGATGAAATGCTGTTTTTGGACAAGATGGTATCGCTTTGCAAAGCATACAGCAAAAGCAGGGATCTGCAGATTGAGCTGTCATCCTTTTCGGGTGGGGAGGAGTTCCTCGCTGCCGTTAAGGGCAGACCGCCGCAGATGTTCTCAATAGTCTTCCTTGACATATATATGGACGGCATTGACGGTATCGCAACCGCAACGGCTTTAAGAGAAGCCGACCCCGAATGTCTTATAATCTTCATCACCTCCAGCCGCGATTTTATGCCGGAGGCTTTCGGCTGCCACGCCTTTGATTACATCTCCAAGCCTATAGACAGCGAACGCCTTGACAAGGTGCTTGACGACGCACTGAGGCTTCTTCCCTTCACGCACAAATATATCGAGCTTGTCAGCGACCGCAAGACATATCAGGTCTTCTTAAAGGATATTGTCTACGCCGTAACCGACGGGCATTATCTTAATATCACCCTTGCCGACGGTTCGACAATGCGTCAGCGCATGACCGCCGCAGAGTTCTTAGCCCGCACCGGCGAGGACGACCGGTTTTTCCTTGCAAATCGCGGAATAATCCTGAACGTGGGGCATATTGTCTCGTTTGCGGATGGCTGCTGTATCATGAAAAACGGAATTTCCCTGCCAATGCGTGTAAGGGACGCGCGTCGGGTGGAGCAGGCGGTAATGAACCGCAGCTTTGAAACCATCCGCCGCCGTCAGGACATGGGAAGGAACGAAAAATGATCGAAAATATAATAGCCTACCTGTCACTTCTGCCGCAGTTTCTGATTCTGTTTCCGGCTGCGGGGCTGTGCTATCTTCCGATGAAAAACCGTCTGCGCTTTTCCCCTAAAAAGACGATTATATACTGCCTTGCAATTTTCCTGCCATATGCCATCCTATCCGCCGTGGCTTGCCATGTATGGAATCTGGATATGAATTTGTTACTGCTGCCGTCTTTGGTGCTGTTCTTTCTTTTTTACCGCAGAAGCGTACGAGTCGGGCTTTCCTGCGCGCTGTCGGTGTTTATGGGCGTTTGCACCCTGATGACCTTTCCCTCCCAGTTTTCCTATGCCTTCGACGCTCGCCTCCATCCCGAATCGGGAGCGGCAAGCTTTTCGACCGAGGCGGCTTTGTTCCAGCTTGTAATATGCTATGCTTTTTTGGCAGCTTTGGCGTTTCCCTGTGTGAAAATCTATTCGGGTCTTGTGGAACAGCTTTCCGACACCGGGGTATGGTATCCCCTTCTGGCGGTACACTGCGTTTTGTTTCTGACTAATATGCTTATGGTTCCGTACTCCTATCAGGTTCTTTATGTGGGACGGATATATGTATCCTTCCTGGCGTTGGAGACGGTATTTCTTATTATGTTCCTGCTGCTGCATGTGATTTTCTATCACATAGCAAAGGTGCTGCTTAAGCACATGGAGCTTACCCAGCGCTCGCGGCTTTTTGATATGCAGGCGGAGCAGTATCAGACCTTGCAGAATCATATGAACCAGACAAAGCTTCTGCGGCACGATTTCAGACAGTCGGTTCATGTGCTTTCCTCACTGGCAGAAAAGGACGATCTGAGCGGACTTAAAACCTATCTTGCGGAATACGAGCAGCGGCTTGAGGCGGAGGAGTCGGTAAACTACTGCTCCAACGCCGCTCTGAACGCTTTATTCAACTACTACAAGTCGATGGCAGACTCGCAGGGCATAAAAACGCTGTGGCAGATAGCCATACCGGAGCCGCTGACCATCTCCGAGCTGGATATATCGAGTCTGATGGGAAACCTGATGGAAAACGCCATTGCAGGCTGCAACACCGTGCCCGTGGAAAAGCGCCGCTTTGCGCTGTCGGTTGAGGTAAGGCAGGGAAACTGCCTGTATATCGTGTCCACAAACAGCTTTAACGGCAAGGCGCGAAAAAGCACCAGTGGGTATCTTTCCACCAAGCAGACCGGCGAGGGTCTGGGGCTGCTGTCAATCACCTCGGTTGCGGAGATGTATAACGGCTATGCCAGAGCTTCTCATGACGAGCAGAATTTTATGGTGGATGTCATGTTGAAAATATGAAACTATTGTGATACATAAAAAGCAAGCGTCCAAACAGCCGGACGCTTGCTTTTTTATATGACTTATTCAAATCCAATTATACTTGATTACGCCTTGCGGATAGCCTTGATAATGCTGCTTATCTTGGGCGTAGTGCCGTACATCAGCACACCCACGCGGTAGATCTTCGCGGACAGAACACCAACGCCGACCGTCGAGCCGATAAGGATTGCGATTGAAATTGCTATCTCGTACCACGGCACAGTGCTCATGGCGATTCTTGTAAACATCGACATCGGCGAGGTGAACGGAATGTAGGAGCACACCACCATCAGGGTGTTGTCAATATCGCCGGAGCCCATGGAGAACATAACCACGACAAATGCAATGATAAACAGCATTGTAAGCGGCATTACCGAGGTGTTGATGTCCTCGAGCCTTGAAGCGGTGGAGCCGACTGCCCCGAACAAAAATGCGTAAATAAGGAATCCCAGAACAAAGAATACAAGCATATACACCAGAAGCTCAGGCGGGATGTTGAAGACTGAGTCTACAATCGGGTTGTCGCCCCAGTAGGACTTATTCAGATTGTAGAACAGAATTGCCGAGCCGAACACGGCGACTATCTGGATAAATCCCGCAAGACATGAAGCAATAACCTTGCCGAACATCATCGAGGTAGGCTTTGCGCTTGTTATGAGAACCTCCATAGCGCGGGAGCTTTTCTCGGTCGCCACATTGGTTGCAACCATCTGACCGTACAGCAGGATAACCATATACAGCGCCATAATCATAATGTAGGTGTAGAAGAAGTTCTGCGACTGATCCTTGCCCAGGTTTTCGACGCTGCTTTCAATCTGTACATTCATAACGCCGGCAGCGTCTTCGGCGGACATACCGCCGCTTATCATGGCGTTCATCTGATAGATTTGCTGCATAACCTCCGCTGCGGTTCGGGCGTTCGTGTCATACATCGAAAGGTTGCCAACGTAATATGTAAACGAGGTCGGTCCGGTGATGACAAAGGCGCACTCCGCCCCGCCGGAGGTGATTTTGCTCTTGATTGTGTCAACCCCATCCTTGGTGATTTGCACGTCGTAGTCCGCAAACGAAGCGGCAAAGGCTTGCGACACCATATCCGACTGCGCGGGGTCAGCACTTACAAGCATTATTGGAATGTCTTCGGGGGCGTCGGGAACGTCGCCGGTGTCGAACACTGCAACAATCCGTGGGAAGAACATAACAACTGCAATCAGTACCATCAGAAATGCCGTTACGCCGATAAACACCTTGTTTTTAAAGTAATATTTAAGCTCGAACCATAATATCTTTTCAAACTGTTTCATTGCTTAGTCCTCCTTTGCAGCGTCGCCTGCATATTCCACGAAGATGTCGTTGAGGGAGGGTTCAAACACCCTTACCTCGTCAACATCATAGTTTTCGACAAGACGGGTCATTACAGACTTCTTTTCGGAGACGTCTGCAAGCCGGATCATCAGATCGCCGTTATCCATCACGGTGCATAAGGAGCCGAAATCAGCCATAATCGCCTTTGGAGACTCGGTGCGTACAACCAATCTATCGCGGGGATAGTCGCGCTTGATGTCGTGCAGATCGCCCTGCAAGGCGACAACGCCCTTGTTGAGGATAGCAATGCTGTCGCAGAATTCTTCAATGTAGCTCATCTGATGACTGGAGAACAAAACTATCTTTCCCTTTGCAATCTGCTCCTTTACTACATCCTTTAAAAGCATAGCGTTTACCGGATCAAGACCGGAGAAAGGCTCGTCTAAAATGACGATATCGGGGTTGTGGGCAAGGGCGGTGATGAGCTGAATCTTTTGCTGGTTGCCCTTGGAAAGCGTGTCAAGCCGCTTGTTGCGATATTCGTTCATGCCAAGCCGGTCGAGCCAGTGGTCGATTGACTGCACGGCTGCTTTGCGGCTCATTCCTTTAAGCTCCGCAAAATATGTAAGCTGGTCGATGATAATCTTTTTTGGATATAGTCCTCTCTCCTCGGGGAGATATCCGATTCCTATTTTGCTGTAGTCGATGGGCTTGCCGTCAATCAGCACCTCGCCGCTGTTTGCCGGGAACACATCCATCAGGATTCGGATAGACGTTGTTTTTCCCGCGCCATTTCTGCCAAGCAGACCAAAGGCTTTGCCGCCCTCTGCTTTGAATGAAACTCCGGTGAGAACCTTTTTCTCGCCAAAGGATTTTTCTATGTTTTTTAGTTCAAGAATCATTTGCCTTTCCTCCTGAATCGCGTTAATTAAGCACGGATGCAAAAATTACGATGCATTGATTATATCACATTTTTAACCGTTTGTATCAGTTGAATTGTGAATTATTCGTTAAATTTAGCTCGAATTCGTTGGAAGATGCACTGCTTTCAATCAAAGCTACTCATACTTAGTGTAATCCCCATAATTTGCCTTGATATACGATGTCCAATCATCGACCATCTCTTCATACATCGACTGCTCCACGCCCTGCTCCGAGAAAATCATGTCTATAACCTCGTCCTCTCCAAGCTGCGACACCATATAGGCAACAAACGAAGAACCCGCAACATAGCTGCAATTCGGATCGTAATAGCTGCGGCTGTACACGGCTATGTTTTCGATTTCGGTAAAATCTGTCTCCATGTTTATGTCGCGACCGATTTTTTCCTTGTACTCTTGCACATACAAGGTCTCTTTGCCGCTTGACGGCTTGTTATAATCGGCGTTAAGCATGGCGATTCCGTAATAATCGTATTTATACGAGAAATACCTTGCTGCTCCCTCCACACTCCAGCCTGAATCTGAGGGGTTGTTTTCAACGGTTACAGAATGGATATACTCATGCATCAGCGAATCAACATTCATAAGGTATATAGAGTGCTTCCCGCGCTGATAGAACGAGTACTGCGACAGTCTTTTGCTGTTTGAAAAATACACCTTCAAGTCGTTATTGTATTCCTCAAAGCCTAAAAGCAACTGATACTTGCCCATCTGTTCGGAATTGATCTCAAAGAATTTTTTCACATCAGCATAATTCTGATGTAAAAAGTTTTCATACGTCAAAAGATTCAGCTTGTTATTCTCATCATACCAGCCGTTTTCGATGTAAAATTCAGCATACCGGCATTTTGCAATGTAATCGTAGGAATGTCCGCCCAAAGCGTATAAAACAGTCGATGGAAGATAATCGATATTGTTCTTTGCATAGAATTGCGAAAGCTCGCGGCTGAATATATCCGCTCCTTCCACCGTTCCGCTGCTTATAAGCAGCTTGTGAAATTTATCGATACCGTGCGCATCGATATAATCAGAGACAAAAGCGGCGGATACCTTCTTTGAATTATCTATATCTTTCTGCGATACAAAGTCCTGATTAAAGCACAGGATGTTTAAGTCCAGTGCAGAATAGTCTCCGCCCTCGAGGCTAAATCCGTTTTCATCCGCAGCCGACTTGTTTATCTGCCTGCATATATAATCGGCATAGCCATATACTGCGCCGTAATTGCAGTATTCGCCGAACAGCCCCGATAACAAATACGATATATATTCCGGCGATTCCCACGGCTGCACATGGGTGTATACCGAGCCGTTGCTGATATACGTGCTGTCATACATGCTTTCGGTGTAGATATAAACATGAATTTCCTTATTATAGCCTATCCTTTTCAGGATTGATTGAGTTTTTTCTATGCAATCGGTTCTGTCCTCCGGCAAAATTTCTTCTTCAAAGGCATATGTTACGCCATCGACAGAAGTAAGCTCCATGTCGTCTTTTCTTGAAAATGTATCGTTGGGTTCGCTCAGCGCTATGCTCTGCTTATTATATATCAATTCCGGCGCGGGGCTTGAACCGCAGGATGACAAGCCAAGCAAAATGCATAGCAGAAGTATTAAAGCTAAACTCTTTTTCATATATCAATTCCTCCCACATCAGCATTATCAGATAAATTATAGTTGGTCTGTCTGAGCTTGTCAAGCATAGTCAAATTAAGTGGACAAACAAGCCTCAATGTGCTATAATGGTTATAGAATTTGCAAAAGCACCAAGGAGGCAAATACAATGGTTTACACAGTAACATTCAATCCCGCCGTTGACTATGTTGTTCAGGCGGATGATATCACAGTCGGAGGACTTAACCGCACTAAAAGCGAAAAAATCTACTTCGGCGGCAAGGGAATCAACGTTTCCATGGTTCTTGCCGAGCTGGGAGTTAAATCAAAGGCTCTGGGCTTTGTTGCAGGATTTACCGGAGATGCCATTGAAAAAGGCGTGCGCGATTGCGGCGTTGATACCGACTTTGTGCATCTTAAAAGCGGCTTCTCGCGGATAAACGTAAAGATAAAGTCGGAGTGTGAGACCGAGATCAACGGTCAGGGACCTGTTATCGACGACAATGCGCTTGAGCAGCTTTTTACCAAGATCGACGCCGTTTCGGACGGAGACACCATCGTTCTTGCAGGCAGCATCCCCGAAAGTATGCCTTCAGACATATACGAAAGAATTTTGGAGTGCTTGCAGGACAGAAGGGTTATGGCTGTTGTGGACGCAACAAAGGATCTGCTTCTGAACGTGCTGAAATACAAGCCGTATCTTGTAAAGCCCAACAACCACGAGCTTGAAGAGATGTTCGGCGTTACCCTGAAAACCATCGGCGAGATAGAGGAATACGCCCGAAAGCTTAAAGACATGGGCGCGCGGAACGTGCTTGTTTCCATGGCTGGCGACGGCGCACTGCTTCTTGACCAGAGCGGCAGAACACATGTCTGCGGAGTGTGCAGAGGAACGGTTAAAAACTCGGTAGGCGCGGGCGATTCGATGGTCGCGGGATTTTTAGCGGGCTCTGTCGGCGGCGATTATGATTACGCCTTAAAGCTCGGCACAGCCGCGGGCGGCGCGACTGCCTTTTCGGACGGTCTTGCCGAAAGAAAGCTGATATTCGAGCTTTTGGAACAGCTGAAATAATATATCAATCGGCGGATATCGCTTTTCCGCCTGATAATAATAATCTCCGGCAGGTTTATAGTAAATTGTGGCTATAGGCTTGCCGGAGATTTGCTTAGAGCAGTCCCGCAAAAATATTTTAAAATTTTTTCTGATTTTTTCAACCTTTTTCATTTCAAAAACATCTATATTATAGTAGCTACTAAAAGCAGAACAAACCACAGCTGAAAGAAGTGAACGACATGAGCGATGATGTAAATGTAAGCGAATATTTAAAGCAGTCAACCGAAAACCTTGTGCTTATGACCCTTGCTGGAAAGCAGCGGGCATACGAAGCCCTGGTACTGCGTTATGAGCGTGTAGTCATGGCTTCCGCTATGCAGATTGTAAAAAGCGAATACATGGCGCAGGATGCCGCTCAGGACGCTTTTGTAACGGCATGGCTTAAGCTCGACGCCCTTGCCACCCCGGAGAAATTCGGGCAGTGGGTGGCTAAAATCGCCAGAAACAGCGCGCTCGGAATGGCACAAAAGTTCCGCGATTACATCGACATCAACTCGTTCACAGGCTATGAAAGCTGTTTTGCAGTGCCGTTTGAAGACTCGCTTTCATCCGGCGATGACTATTCCCAGCTTCACAGCAGCATAAACTCGCTTACGGACAAGGTGAAAAAGGTCATCTGCCTTTACTACTTTGAGGGGCTTTCCATATCCCAGATAGCCGCACAGATGAGCATAAGCGAGGGAACGGTAAAGCGGCAGCTTCACGACGGCAGACAAAAAATCAGAAAGGATTTGTGTTCTATGAATGAAACTATAGATGATACCTTGGTAGAAAGAGTTATGAAAAAGGTTGCGGAGTTTTGTCTTTATTGGTGGTATCAGGACGATAAAACCGACTTTGTGGCATCCTACAAGCCGCTTCTTGAAGAGGTTGAGGCACTGCCGGAGTCCGAAAAGAAGAACCATGCCTTGGCGGATATACTACAGCTTGGCTGGTGGTATTCCGACGACAATAGCGACGAAGCTCTGGCAAGGTTAAAGCAAGCCGCCCTCAACGGCAAAAACGAAGACGCAATGCAAGAGGTTATGTCCATTGAGCACGACAAGCTCTCCGGAAAAGACAAAATTGAATATGCGCAGAGCGTCCAGCTGCCCTATCTTGAAGAAAACGGATTCACAAAAACGCAGGCATATGTCTGGTTCTGGATGGGATATGCATATATCAATGCCGACAATCCGGAAATAGAGAATGCTGCGGCAGCGTTTAATAAGACCTTGGAGCTTTTAGAGCCGCAGGATATTTACTACGCCAACGCGCTTTCGGCATTAAAGCTGTGCAGGCTGTATTCAGAAAATCGGGATAATCTCAAAAAGCAGGTCTGCGCAGTGGCATACGATTTAAGGATGTATAACGGCGAGCTTAAGCTTTATTCACAGCCCGGATTTAGCCTGCACGATCCCGGCTACTTCTCATATATTTTATATTACGCGGTAAGGCGGTTAGACATATTGACCTGCAAGGCGGGCATCGGCGAAACAGTCCGCGAACAGGGTCACAGTGCAACGCTTGTCAGCACATCGGAAACGGTCGATACCCCTGCCGGACGGTTTGAGGGCTGCGAACTCTGGCAGAAGGATGGAATCAGCTTTTACATCAAGCCGGGAGTAGGCATAGTAAAGAGCGTGTCGCTGAAATGCTATGACTGTGGCGAAGTGGTGCTTGATGAGTATAATATTAAGTCAGGCTCGGGAAAAATGCCCCTCGGAGTTGGAAACAGCTGGAAATATGTCAGCTCTGCACCCGAGTGTATTGACTTCTGCGAGGAATACGAGGTTATCTTCTCAGAAGGCAGCGAGCGGGCTGTGCTGTCAAGCTTCACCGCCGTCGAAAGAGTAAAATATGACGAAAACAGCTGGAATGACATTAAGCTTAAGCTGGCGGCAGACTATAACACCTTGGCAGACCGTTTCGATAATGACGACCGGGATTCAGACGGCAGTATGCGCACGGCAATCTTCAATACCCTTAAAAGAATGCAAGAGCTTGCCAAAACTACGTACCAAAAACTCGTTTCGGACAGAGCGGATTCCACCATGAGAAGAATGCTCACCTCCAGCCCCAACTTATCGCCTGACTGCAAGGAAGTAAGCATATGGAACTTCTTCAAAGTCTGCTTAATCAACTCTAAGGACGGCGTGAAGTCTCTTGACAACAGAAACTACTACCATTTCGAGTGGAAGCAGTGGTACGGCGCAGCGTATATGCTTTTGCATAACTTCATGCTTGAGGAGCTTAACAACTGCGGCGCCGTCTGGGACGACGTCTGGAAGCCGGGCTACAGTGCCGAAAAGACGCTCGGCGTCTATAACGATAAAATAACCGCTTCCATCACCTGTGAGGACGGCGGAACGGTTACAACAGCGGCGGGAACCTTTGAAAACTGCCTTAAGCTCACAATCGATTACAGCGGGTTTGACGAGAGTCACAACTACATGAACGGCAAAAAGGAATACTTCTTTGCCAACGGTATCGGCATAGTAAAGTGCATTCACCATATCGGCTGGGCTGTATACGAGCTTGAAAGCTACGAAGGCACAGGCGAGGGCTATATGCCGCTTGAAGAGGGAATCTCACGGCATTACAAGGGCGTTGATTTCCCCTACGGCATGAGGGGCGAGGTTGATTTTGTCTGCGTTACCGATGACAACGGTCAGCTGATGATGATAGTTGACCAGACAGGTCAGCAGAACAGAGCTGACTGGAACAACTCCGACCAGCCCAAAAAGTGGCATATCAAGAAATAGTATTTAGCGGATTTTCGCATTGAGTCTGCGACCGTCCGCAAGCCGATAAAACAGCAAAAACAGAGCCGGGAGGTTTGGCGATTTGCCAACCTCCCGGCTCTTGTATTATTCTTTTACGATTTTAACCCGATTACGCTCTTATGTCGGTGTCAAACATATTAGTGCTTTTCTCGACAGTATGTCCGAACCTGAGCAGCCAGAGTGCATATATAACAGAAACGCCGCACATTACCACTGCAACGATTATCTCAAACTTCCTCGTGCCGGTAACGGCGAACACACTGAGCGAATTTACAACGCAGTGCGCAATGATACACGGCAGCAGGCTTTTGCCCTTGTAGAAAATTGTTGCAAACAGGAAGCCTATTGCAATTGCATAGCACATCTGCAAACAGGTGGATATGAAGTCCGCGCCGTTTATCAGGTTGACAATGTGACCTATGCCAAAGGTGATACTTGTGACAACAAATGCCCTGATAACGTTGTTTTTGCCGATTGCCTTGAAAAGCAGTCCGCGGAAGATGATTTCTTCGATAAAGCCCACGCATATCATGCTGATAATATGTAATATGGTCTCGCCGAAGGAAACCTTCATTGCAACGCCGTTCCAAAGGTTTGTTGACATGATTACAAGCAGCGGAATAAAGAACAGATAGTTCTTTAAGTTGCCCTCAAACCTGCACAGACCGTATTTTTTCATCAGATCGTTTCTTTTTATCCAGACGAAAAGAATCAGCGCAAGCAGCAGTCCAACCGGCACGGTGATTATTTTGTATATTCCCAGCGCCTCCGACGCCTTATCCGCTACGCTGAACAAAATCACGTAGGCGGCAATCCATATCAATGTAAACGTAACTTCAAATTTTTCGTATAGCTTTCTCATAATTTTTCCCCTCTCTTTTACTATCCTGCCGACTGAATGTGACTTATTCCGGTCTTCCCCTCTTGCAGCTGCAATATTGCCCCGCGATAGACACGGTTCAGATGCTCCGACGCAACGCTTTCGTCAAATCTCAGGTTATTATTGGCGATGATGCTTGCATACCCGTGGACGAACATTGCAAGCGTTATAAACACCTCTTTTGTCTGCTTGACAGTAAGACCCATAGCCCTTTGCATTGCGTTGATAACAGGACTCAGTTCATCGGAATCCACCATTTCAAACAGACTGTTTTCGGTGGCAAAGCCCGACTGAAACAGAAACCTGAACAAATTAGGCTCCTCAACCGAAAAGCGGATATAATTCAGCCCGATACCAAGCATAATGTTACGGCTCGGCGGTACGTTCATTATATATTCCGTGTGGAACCTGCCTGTCTTTTCGTAGACAGCCCTTTTTAAGTCCTCGATTTTCGCGAAATGATACATTACCGGCTGCGTAGAGCAGCCTAACCTCTTTGCAACCGTCCTTGCATTGACGTTTGCTTCACCATCGGCTCTTGTTACTTGAAAGCCGCATCTACAACCATCTCTTCTGTGATTTTCGCCCTCGGCGGCATAAATGCTATCCCTCTTTTTTATAACGTTTGTTATATAACAATAATTATATATTGGATTTCCGTATTTGTCAAGTGGTTTGCGGCATTTTTTCGGCTTATGATTCTGGAAGAATCATGGAGCTGAAATCCGCTTAAAAATGAATATTCTATCTATAATGCTGCCCGCCCTGCTTCCATTAAAAAAGCAGGACGGGCACAAGCATATTTATGATTGGAGATCATATGGGAAAATAAACACTGGAGACATGAGCATTAAACCGGATTTGTTTGTAATATCTAAAGCATTATATCGCCATAACGAGGACGATTCTACATCAATCCGACGCAAAACCGATATTATTCCACAATATCGTCTGATTCCTTGACAGAATTGAAGCGGTTTCTGAACTCCTTGGGGGTTACGCCGATCTTTTTGCGGAATATCCTGTTGTAGTTTGAAAGGTTGTAATATCCGCAGTTCTGGGCGATATCTATTATCTTCTGGTCGGTGTACCTCAGCATCTCGCAGGAGGCGTTGATTCGCAGATGGGTGATATATTCAATTGCGGTTACCCCCATCACCTTTTTGAACAGAGCCATAAATGCGGTTTCGCTTCGGGCGGCAAGCCTTGCAAGCTCCGCGATTTTTATATCCGCGGTGTAATTATCGGCGATATACTTTAAAACCGGCTGCAAAATTTCCATGTCGGCATCGAGCTTGGCTGAAAATTCGTTTTTTACAATATATTCGTTGCGCACAAGCTCGTATAAAAGCTCGGTCAGCCTGCTTTTTAACAGCAGGTCCGAAAGAGGAGAGTTCTGCCCAGCCGCTTCGACAGCCTCGTTTAAAATCGACGATATCCTGTCATAGCCGATATCGGTAGGTCTTATCGGGTTTTTAACGGCGTCCTTCTGATTTATCAGCCTGCCGAAGATTTCTATATAGCTCCGCTCGTATTCGCCTATTCCCAGCAGCTCCGCACGGAAAATCAGGGTGTCGTAGTAGACAAAGCCGCCGTCCTGTATGTGGGTATCGTGAAGGATTCCGGGAACCTTTATAATGATATCTCCCTTATGAAGCTCGTAGGTCTGCATTCCGATTCGGCAGTACGCCACGCCGTCTCTGATAAAATTAATTTCAAACTCGTTGTGCCAGTGAAGCCCCACGTTAAGGTAATATTCCGGAATCCTGCTTGGCATACACCTGTAAAGCTTTTGCGCAGTGGTGTGCTGGATGTGTTCAAACAGATGCTCATACTCCTTCAAGACCTCATCTCCCTCCTGTAAAATAGTATCATTATAGTATGCTTTAATATTAGTCTTTTACTGAATCAATATCGGTTTCCCCTGTTACTTTGCATTATATCACCACACCGTTCTAATTGCAACACTGTCATTTTTCACAATTTTTCGGTCGATTTTTTGTGACGGTAAAAATCAAAAGCTGCGTGATAGTATCAGTCCTGACAACAATTGCAGTAGAAAACAATCGGATAATGCTTTAGTATGATGGTATAGGCAAAACCGTCTACAAGAAAGGAAACGGTGACTGTATATGAATAAATCATACATTAAAAGGATTTTTGCACTTGTTGTGACAACTGTCATTCTGTTTTCAGTGACAGCCTGTTCAAAGGGCGGGCGCAAGATCATCGAAGTAACCCTATCGACCGAGGACTACGAAGCCATCCTTGCTGCGGCAGGCGTAAAGCTTCCCGACGCCGAAACCTGCTCCTCTACCGGCACAACGGTAAAGTGGCTTTCGTGGGAGGACGACTTCCACAACTATTCCGAAGACGAAATCGTCAACACCGGCTATTTCACCTTCAAGGAAAAATACGGCTGCGAGGTGGAATGGATAGAAACCGAATACAACTCGCGCTATGACACCCTGGCAAACCTTATACTTGCAGATGAAGCTCCCGACGGCTACCCGGGAGCTTCCGACACCTTCCCCACCCGCGCTATAAAGGGCATTTTCCAGTCGGTTGACGAGTATATCGACTATTCCGATCCTCTCTGGCAGGGAATAAAGGACTATGCCGACAAATACTTCTCTCTTGGCGGCAAGCACTATACCATGATTTCAAATACCCGCTTCGGAAGAGTATGCGCATATAACAGGCGCACCATAGACGAATGGGGCTTTGATGACCCCGCGGAGCTTTTTGCCAACGACGAATGGACATGGAACAGATTTTCGGATATGTGCATTGAGTTCTCCGACCCCGACGAGGAAAGATACGCCCTTGACGGCTGGACATGGGACAGCGCGATAATGGCTTCATGCGGCACAAACATAATAGCATACAACCCTGAAACCGGACTGTTTGAATCAAGGGTAGACGACCCCAGACCTCAGCAGGCGGCAGACGTTGTTTACAATCTCTGTAAGAACAACTGCGTTTATCCCCTTTGGCAGCGCGGCTGGAAAATTCGCAACGAGGTTGACGGCGGCGGCATGAACGAAGGCAAGCTTTTATTCTACATAGAAGGCTCGTGGGCGTTCACCGGTCCTGTCGATGAGATTTCAGCCGTTTGGGGAGATGTTGCCCAGAACGAAATAATGTTTGTTCCTGTTCCGAGAAACGAACACGGCGACGGCGTTTATTACCTTGAAGCAACTCAGACCGCCTACTGCATAGTTGCGGGCTGCGATAACCCCGAGGGCATAGCGCTTCTTGCCTCCTGCGAAAGATTTAAGCAGATAGACCCCACCGTTATCGATATCGACCGCAAGCAGCTTAAGGAAACCTATCTCTGGACCGACGAAATGCTTGAAATGTACGACACCTGCATGGAGCTGGTTTCCTCCGGCGACGTTGCGATAATCGACTACTACAGCGGCGTTGGCGATACTCTTGACGATGTGTCCTCTAAATTCCAGAGCTTTGCAAGAAGCAGCAACGTTTCATCATGGGCACAGATTAAGGAAGCCAATCAGGAAAAATTCGACTACTATCTCAAAGAGCTTAACGACTCGCTGATAGAGTTCAACAAAAATTCGTAATGTCAGCGGCATAACGGCAAGGAGCTTGTAAAAATGAAAAGAATCATACTGCTTTTGCTTGCGGCGGCGCTTCTTGCAGGATGCGCGCCCAAGCAAACCGAGCCGAGAAAGAAAAAGCAGGTAGAGCTTGCTGAAGTGGAGACCATTTCGGTCGAAGCCGAAAGCGGAACGCTTTTGGGCAATGCGTCAATCGCAAAATCTCGTGATGGCTTCAGCGGCGAGGGATATGTAACCGGCTTTAAAGACTCCGGCGACGGTGTGGAGCTTACAGTCTCCATCCACTACGGCTGTCATTACGATCTTGCGTTTTACATCAATTCAAACGGCTCCTACAAGGAAAACAAAATCCTTATCGACGGCGAAAAGACAGCGGACGTATCAACCGAGAGCGATGAATTTGCGGAATGTCTTGTGCAAAAGATATGGATTCCGGAGGGCGAACACAAAATCAGTCTGACAAAGGGCTGGGGCTGGGTGGATTTTGACAGGCTCGAAATCAGGCAGTCCGAGCTTTTAGACAACGATATATACAGCCTTTCAACCGAGCTTTGCAACCCCAACGCAACTAAAGCTGCAAAGAGCCTGTATCGCTATCTTATGAGCATATACGGAAGCTACACCTTAAGCGGTCAGCACTCCACCGAGGGGATGACCTCTGACGAGTTCGATTCTATCAATCGAAAAACCGGCAAGACACCCGCGCTGATAGAAATAGACCTGTCGAAGGTGACAACACCCTATTCCGAGGAATACAAGAAGCTGGACCCCTATATCGACAGAATAAAGCAGTTCGACAAAGAGGGCGGAATAGTGGTGCTGAACTGGCACTGGTACGCTCCCGAAAAGTATATCTTAAACAGTGCAGACCAGCCGTGGTGGAGAGGCTTTTACGCCGAGGCTGCAAGCATCGATCTCGAAAAGATAATGAATGGCGAGGACGCGCAGGGTCTTGCTCTTCTGGACGAGGATATAGACATCATTGCCAAGGCTCTTAAGACTCTCCAGAAAAAGAAGATTCCGGTTCTGTTCAGACCTTTGCATGAGGCTTCGGGCGGATGGTTCTGGTGGGGAGCAAGCGGCGCAGAGCCTTACAAGAAGCTCTACATCCACCTTTACGACCGCTTAACCAACTATCACAAGCTGAACAACATCATATGGGTATGGAACGGCGACAGTGCCGAGTGGTACCCGGGAGACGAATATGTTGACATAGCCTCAACCGACATCTATGCCGACGAGCACGAGTATACCACTCAGATAAACAAATTCATCGCTGTGGGTGAAGCCGCGGGCGGCAAAAAACCGGTTGCTCTTGCCGAAAACGGAGTTCAGATAGACCCCGACATGACGGAAAGGGACAATGTATACTGGCTATACTTCTGCACATGGGGCGGAGACTACTGCACAACCGACATGTACACCTCGGATGAAATGTTTGATAAGGTGTTCAACTCCGAGCAGGTCTTGACACTTGACGAGCTTCCCGACTGGAGGAAGTATTAGGCATATAACAAAAGCTGCTACTATCACTTCATAATATTTTTAAAAACATATCGGGTAAGGTGCAATCTGCCTTGCCCGATATTTTATATAGATCTTAGCTAAAGGTTACACTGTATTTTATTGGTGGCTGTCAGAAATTTTACCCCCTGATTCCGCAAAAGTCAGGTGATTAAGCTGCGCTATTTTTTAGTCTTTTAAATCATCTCTCACAAACGAATACACATTGCAGTCAGACAATTCGCCGTTTACATCAAACCTTTTTCTGAGCGTTCCTTCCTTTGCAAAGCCCGCTTTTTGCAGGGTTCTGTTTGAGCCGATATTGTCAACATGCGCATAGGCTTCGATTCTTTCCAAGCCCATGGTTTCTATCCCGAACCTGCATACCGCCTTTAAGACCTTTGTGTTGATTCCGCGGTTCCAATAGGACTTCCTGATAAAATATCCGACCTCCGCGCAGGTGTTATGATTGAAGAAATTAAACAGCTGTATCTGACCGATTACTTCTCCACGATAGGTCGCGACCCACGAATACTCCCTTTTGCCCTTGAAGCCCTTTATGCGGCTTTGCTGCACACGAATCTCGCGCTCCTCATTCCAGTCGCAGGGCTTTTTGTAGCCCCCGAAATATGTAAAATTGGATTCTTCGTTATGTATTTCCCAGAACGGTCTGGCATCATTTTCAGGCTGATGCTGCCGAAGGTAAATATCCTCGTCCACCCGAATCGGGATAAACTCTTTAAACAAATCGCTGAATGACATGCTAATCCTCCATTCTTATTTGATAAACCTATTATACAACAGATTTTCCTGTTATACAACAGTTTTTCCTATATGTATTATCATTTCTTGTGAAGTGTGATATAATTGAATACACAAACAAGCCCGCATCATCCCCAAAAAAGTCAAGACAGCCACTGCAATAGCTGTTATAATACGGTTATATCGCGATATATCACCACAAGGAGGTAAGTATGAGCTATCCAAGCTACACAAAATCAGTGATATGCTACATCGAAGCGCATATTGCGGATGAAAAGATAAACCACGACGATCTGGCTCGGCAAATCGGGTATTCGTGGGAGCATATACGGGATATGTTCCGCAACGATACCGGCTGCTCCATAGCACGGTATATTCAGGGACGCAAGATAAAGCGTTCCGCTCTCGAGCTTATCCACACGGACAAAACAATACTTGATATTGCTTTATGCTACGGATTCAATAATCCCGAAACATACACCCGCGCCTTTCGCCGTGTTACGGGAATGACTCCCGGCGAATTCCGCCGTCTCAGACCGCTTGTGGGCAAGGAAGAGCTTCTTACCGGCGTTTACGGCATAGGACTGCTTACCAAAAAGGAAAGAAGGAGTGATATTATGCACAAGGATATTTACCGCAACAACGACAGCACTATTTTATACGGAGTCCCGAAATCGGGCTGGGGAGAATACGGCGGGCTTACCCCGTATCCGATCTGCCTGAAATCGGTGGCTGCATATCTCGGCGAGGATATTGACTATTCTCTTATTATGGCTGCAAGCGGCGTGGCTTTCCGCTTTGTCTGGAACAGCTCGGCTTGGGACTTAAGCAATGTCGATATCTTCCACACATTCACCGAAAGCAACGAAGTTTATGGACTTGCGGCAGAGGCACTGGGACGAGAGTTTTTCGTCCTCGAAAGAAACAGCGACACCACAAAGGATGAATTTATCTCATTTATAAAATCGCACATCGACGAGGGCTATCCCTGCATTGCTCTCGGCATTATCGGACCGCCAGAAGCCTGCATCATCACCGGCTACAGAAAAAACGGTGAGGAGCTTCTGGGCTGGAATTTCTTCCAAGCCGACCCCGAGTTCGGCGGAAACGTAGAAATCGACGAAAGCGGCTACTTTATCAGCAGCTCGTGGTGGGAAAACAGCGACACGCAAGCCGTAATGTGCATGGGTGCTATAAAGGGCGAGCGTTTTTCGGCAGACAGGATAATCCAAAATGCCATAAAAGCACTAAGCGGCAGACTTGACAGCGGCTACTGCAAGGGAGTTTCCGCCTACGACGGCTGGCTAAACGCTCTTTCCGACGAGAAAAGCTTTGCTATAGGCGACAATTATTCCATGCTGTTTGAAAAGGTACTGTGTCAGATCGACGCTATGAACTGCCTGCATGACGGCAGAAACAGCGCAGCCGCATACTTCAATTCGCTTGCAATCTCGGACGCGGACAGAAGCGAAGTATACCGCAGAATTGCGGAAGCGTTTGCCGAGTGCGCAAGGGCAATCGGGGAAATGAGAAACCTTTACGGATATGACATGGACGTAAATCTGCAAAACATAGCCGACCGGTCAATAAGAAAGCAGACCTGCGAGCTGTGCGAACGCGCAAAGCGCGCCGACACGAAAGCACTGGCTTTGATGAAGGAATTGTCTGTTTGAGGCGGCACAAGTCTGATAATGGTTAAGGCGGGAATCATGATGAAAGCATGATTATTCCCCCATATTTCTTTGATTTATATGATTTTAACCCCTGATTTCTTGAAAAATCAGGGGTTGTTCTATGGGATTTAAGCGGCACCTATTTTCTTATATATTGGCGCCTCACCCAGCGTGTCAAATTTTTCCAAGCTTAACCCTGAAAGAAATGTTCCTCGGCGTCTGCATTCTGTCAAACTGCACAAGATACGCGCCTTTTTCCGTGCTGATATCTAAAATAGTCCCCTCGCCGAGATATTCGTGCCGGACGCGTGCGCCGATCGGCAGCAGCTCGCTTTCAAGATTCTCCGGCATATACTTTTCGCTGTAGCTGATATAGTCCCTTGCGTCCTCAATAAGCCCTTCCGGCAGAGGGCGGGTATATTCCAAAAGCTTGGGGTTTATATCCAGAACAAAGCGGGAGGGGTAACGCGGCGAGCCGTCGTGGTTCCGCCCCTCCGCCCCGGAAAGATACAGCCGCTTTTTTGCGCGGGTCATGGCAACGAATGCAAGCCGCCGTTCCTCCTCCATGCCTCGGAGGTCTTTTGTCTTGCGGGAGGGGAATATCCCCTCGTTCATGCCGCAAAGGAAGACATACGGAAACTCCAGCCCTTTGGCAGCGTGAACTGTCATCAGTCTGACCTTGTCCGAATCGTCGTCTGCATCGCTGTTGGTGAAAAGCGCGACGTGTGCAAGATAGTGCAGGGTAGTTGCCTCCTCGCCGCAGGTGTTTTCGTATTCGCGGATCGACTGCTTAAGCTCTGCAAGATTGTCCAGCCGTTCCTGACTGCCCTCGGTACGGAGCATAGTCTCGTAGCCGCTCTCGTTGAGAATGGCTGAAAGCAGGTCGGAGGTGGGGCGGTTCTCATAGCCGGCGGAGAAATCCTCAATCATCCGCACAAAGCGCTCCGCCTTTGTTCCCCTAAAGATTTCGTTGTCGAGCGTCTGCTTTAAGGAATTATACAGCGTGATCCCATGCTCGGCGGCGTACTGCTCCAAAAACGCCATCCGCCGTCTGCCGATATTCCGCTTTGGAGTGTTTACAATCCGCCGGAATGATAAATCATCCTGCGAAGCAACCATCCGCAGATAGCATAAAGCGTCCTTTATTTCCGCCCTGCCGAAGAATGGTACACCGCTGTAAATGCGGTATGGCAGCTTTTCTTTCAGCAAAGCCTCCTCCACCGGTCTTGTAACATAGTGGGCGCGGTATAATATAGCTATATCGCGAAGGGCTGCGCCGCTTTTATTAAGCTCCTTTATTTTCGAGATTATCCATTCCGCCTCCGATTCGGTGCTTGGAGCGGAGTGATACACAACCGTCTCTCCGTCAGGCAGAGTAGGCGTAAGCTGCTTTTCAATGCGGTGACGGTTTTTGCCTATAAGCGAGTTGCACGCCGCCAAAATCTGAGGCGTGGAACGATAGTTTTTCAGCATCATAATGGTTTTTACGTTCGGGAACTGCTTGTCAAAATCCAGAAGATACTTAACATCTGCCCCGCGCCATGTGTAGATAGTCTGGTCGGGGTCGCCTACGATAAACAGGTTTTTGTGGTAGCCGCATAGCGCCTCCATCAGCTTATATTGCAGGCTGTCGATGTCCTGAAACTCATCTATCATGATATATTCAAGCCGCTTCTGCCATTTCAGGCGTATCTCCTCGTTTTGCGAGAAGATGTGCAGTGTGAATACAATAAGGTCGTTATAATCCAGTCCGAAGCATTTTTTCTCCTGATAGAGATATCCGTAAAAGATGATATCGTCGGTCGCCGTGGCGCTGAGGTACTTCTCATAAAGCGCATCAAGTGAGAGGTCGAGCATATCCATATAATACTTCGGCTTTTTATAAAGCTTTTGGATTTCTATCATATTGCGGGCGTCGGAAAAGGTCTTGTCCCGAAGAGTAAGACCCCGCTCTTCATAGATTATAGACAGCATGGCGTCGATATCGCTGTTGTCCAGCACTAAAAAGCTTTTGGGATACTGCACGGCGTAGCTGTCCTCCTGCAAGACCGACACGCAGAAGCCATGGAAGGTGTTGATATAGCCGGTATCCTGATCGCCGATGAGATTGTGTATGCGCTGGCGCATCTCCCCAGCCGCCTTGTTTGTAAATGTTACGCATAAAATATTCTGCGGCAGTATGCCCAGCTCGTTGACTAAAAACGCAAAGCGATGTGTGAGCGCGCGGGTCTTGCCCGAGCCTGCACCCGCAATCACGCGCACAAAGCCCTCGGTTGCTTCAACAGCCTTTTGCTGTTCTGCGTTCAGCTTGTACTCCATTTTTTCACCGCCCTGTTCTGTCTTCATCCGCAAAAATAGTTTTTCTTTCTAAGCTTAGTATAATTATAATGCCCGAATAAGTCAATAGCATTTCGGATGATGTTATACTTTTCGCCACTATAAATTGTACAAAAAATCTGCCGCAGAATCCAGAATACAGCGATTCTGCGGCAGACATATATTATCAAGTTGAAACAATAATCTATCCTCCCATCAGATTACAAAAACGGATTTATCGCATTTCATCTCTGACGAATGATACGGTATTGTCACCGCAAACTGATTTTTCCTTGCCAGATTATTATACTGCGAATAGTTCATATGCACCGGATACCGGCAGATAAGCATTTTTCCCATTTTAATAAGAGCCTCGCTGTTTGTCCCCTTGTCCACCGTTCCGGTCATCAAGCCCACTCCGCCGTTTTTTATGACCTCTACTGCGGTCTTGAACGCCTCCAAGCTTCTCAGTTGAGGATCGCTTACAAGCACTATCCCACCTGCGCCTTTATAATACGGCTGAACCGATTCGGACAGGCTTTCCGCATCGGTGTAATACTACTGTGGCAGATTCTGCATATTCTTCAGCTGACCCAAAAGGCGCACGTCAGCGTAACACTGAGCCGTTATTCGCCCGCTTTTAAGCAGAGATATAATATCCAACCCACGCCCGCACTTGGGGACAGGCATAACAACCGCCATGTGCTTTTCAAGAAGCCGACCCACCATTCGCAAAAGCTCTGTGCAGGCATCGCTGTAGGCTGCGGTGCTTTTGCCGTAGGCACAGTCGAGCACGGCAAGGTCTGCCCGCTGATTGCGTATAGGGTCAACGCGGTACACAGACGAGCACTCGGTATAGTCTCCTGAAAAGAGAATGCTTTTGCCCTCCGCTTCAAAGCGATACCACACGCTTCCCAGACAGTGACCGCTTTTTCCCCATTTGATTTTCATGCTGCGGTATATGCCCTCCTGCCCGCAGGCGCATACGCTTTCCAGCGTTACAGCCTTTTTAGGCTTTAACGGCAGGGGGG
>USEH01000011.1 GCA_900553675.1 uncultured Ruminococcus sp.
CTGAAAGCGTCTGTAACGGACAGTTTTGGTCGTGTTTTTGAATACAGCTCGGAAACCATAAAGGTGTATCCCGTGCCGGAGGTTGACTTTTCAGCGGACAGCGGAGCGGAATATCCTCTGCCGAAGTACGGGTATAAGGATAAAAACATAACGGTTATTCCGGAAGTAAATGAGCTTGGAAGCCTCAAAATACAGTGGTTCATATCCAAAGACGGAAAAGCAGAAAAGGATTATTTTTACAAAGCGGTATTTTATGATGCTTTCCGTTTCGGAAATCGCTTCACAGCTTGGCATTAACAAAAATACGGTTGCAACCACGCTTTTCCGTCTGCGAAACGATTTGCGCCGACATCTTGAAAGCTATGACATCAACGTCTGAATTTTTGAAAGGATGATAATTTATATGAAAGAAAGAAAATCAGATAGCTTTTTTGACCCGCTGAGGGACATGAAAAGCGAATGGATTGATGAAGCCATTGACAGCGGCGAAGTCACAAAGAAGCGCGCCAATCACATAAATCTTAAAAAGATAGTATCTATTGCCGCATGTATGGCGATTCTGATAGTCGGCACTACCTGTATTATTCACGCCGAGGAAATCACAAGCGCAATACGGTCGCTGTTTGTAAGAGAACAGGAGCTTATCGACCCTTATGCGGTTGTCAACACCGACGACAGTCAGGCAAATATTCCGCAGGACGATATCGACCCGATGGCAGCGAGTCTGAAGGTTGATAAAGTATTTATCGACGGTGAGCATTATTATATTTACATCAACATCCACAATCCAGCTGGATTTGAGCGCACTTTTCTTTATTATGAAGAAATGGGTATCTACACCGAAGACGGAGAAAAAGTTGTGTCTGTATTCAACTCGCGTGAGGATTTAGACCCCAACTTAATCGCCTTGACAGGTACGAATATGCAGGGCAAATATGTCTCCGATACGGATTTTGAAGCTGTTATCAAGCTGGGCAGAAGCGGCGATTCCCTGCCGCAAGGCGATTATGTCTTTAAGATTTCCGGCTTGACCGAAGCAAAACTTCTTGATGAGCCGGACGATGCAAACATGAAATGGTATGAATCGGAAATATTTGCCGACTTGATTTCGGATAACTTCACAGTCGGTGAGGACGGCATATCCCCGCTTCCGTCAAGAACCATAAAACCTGATACCGAATTTGAGGTTGAGGGGTACAAATTCGTCTTAAACGAAATAACCATCTCGCCCATGAGCGTTGAGCTGATTATCACCGACGAGCTGCATCAGGTTATGGAAGTTGATTCCATGCACTTCAGCGCAATAAGTATGTTCACCGGCTTTAGCGATTGCGAGGAGTTTGGCTTTGGATATCATACGCGCGAAGAGTATGATGAGTTCGATAAGTTCTTAAAAGAGCATTATATGTTCCCCTATGGAGATTACGAGCTCGCCTTTGAGCTTGCCGATGACGCTAAGAAATACTGGCACGGCGGCAGTCGCAGTATTGAATTTGTTAAGGGAGTAGACGGCGATGACCGCAACACATTTGTAATCGACGGTGACCGCAACATAATGAAAATAAAAGCAATCTTCTCCGATCCTATATACGATGATGAAATACTTTCCATCGGCTTCATGAAAACAAAAGAAGAAATTCCTCCTCACGATGAACGCTACGGACATTATATTGACGTTGAGATTTGGAGAAATGACGCCGAGATAGAATAGGCAACACCTTGCTTTAGTATGTCACATAATAGAAAGAGTCAGCGCAATTTCGTGCTGACTCTTTTTTATGGATGGTTACTTGTATTTATCAGTCATGATTATCAGCGCCGCCCATACTCCTGAATATGCCTTCGATTTTAGTGTATTCATAGGTAACTACAGAAGGCTGTGAAAGGCTGTCCCAAGAGGTTTCTTCCTTTATGAGGCAGTTGTTTTCATCGTATGTGTATACATTTGAATAGGTTACGTTTCCTTCCGCGTCATAGCTATACATAGAAATCGGTCTGTCGTCTGCGCCGTTTGTATAAACTGTTTTTGATGTAAGCAACATAAGATTGCCGTCGGTGGTGTAGTAGTATTCCGTCATAGTGGTGTCTGTATGCTCATAAGTGGTATACTCGCTAAGATTACCCTCGGAATCGTAGGATTCTAAGCGGGGATAGCTTCCGTCAACCGATTCGGTTTTTGCGGATATTATGCCGTTAAGATAGGTTGTTGTCACTTCCCTATTGCCGTCTCTTACAACCTCGGTTTTTGTCTGCTCGTTGCCGGCTTCATCATAGAGTATATAAAGAAGCAACCTACCCTCCGAATCAAATATGTTCTTGTATGAAGGAGTCTCACTGTCGACCTCGTAGCAGAGGGTAATAGTGTTGCCCGATTCATCCTGTGAATACTCGTATCTTTCGGAATACTCAAAACCGGTTCTGTAGTCTTTATTATATGATAATGTAGCTCTGCCCTTATCATCAAATTCATATGTCTCAACCTGAACGGTTTCGCCGTTTTCGTCCTTATGAACTCTGCTTGTAACGTTTCCGTTTGTGTATTCAATATCAACGGTTTCAAAGTGTTCAAGGTCGGTGGTGTAGTATCTGATTTGGGATATCATATTAGGCTCGGAATATATATAGGAATAGCTCATGCCATCGCCCATAAGCTTGCCATTGCCGTCGTAGCAAATGTTTGACATAAGCTGATGCTTGCCGTCGTATTCGCAGACCTGCTTTTGATAAGCTTCTCCTCTGGCTGAAAGAAAATAGGTTATATCGGTGCTGTAGTCGGGATACTCGTATTTGTTTCCGCTGCCGTCGGAGGCTAATGCTGAAAGAAGTCTGCCCTCAGAATCGTAAGTATACTTGACTTCGGTTACAGTGCCGTCGCTGTCTACCCTTTTCTCGCTTGAAAGATACATATCCGTCTGAAGCTCGTTATAAGGGACTACTTCGCCGTTGGGAGCAGTTTCAGTATCGGTGACATTGTCGGGATTATCCACCGGCTGAGAATCTACAGGCGCTGAGGCATCCTGATTGCCATATGTTACAGATGGGCTGTCGGGCTGATCTACGGGCGTATCGCCGCAGGCGGCAAATGTCAGGCAAATGATAAGTACAAAAATGAATAACGCTTTTCTCATGGAAAATTATCTCCTTTAATATGATTTCGCTATCATTTTAGCACCGAGGATGGGTCAAGTCAATGAAAACTTCGCTACAGTTCGGTTACAGTTTGGTGACATATAAAAAGCGTCCCGACCGTATTTTTACGATCGGGACTTATAGCTTATTCGGCTTTGTTTTCCCATGCAGTAACCTTTATTATTTCGTAATCGATGTATTTTTCTATCGGATAGCTGTCAAAAACATGAGCTTCAAAATAAATGCTTTTTATATCTTCCATACTTATCGCAGATTCTGTATACAATGTAATTTCAACCTTATCTGTTTCAATGGCTCCGTATTCATTTCTAAACAACTCCACATTCGTATCTTCAATTCTACAGGTATCAGCCGCTTCGCCGGCAAACTCTATTTTAGCACCGTAGGTAATGTTACCCAGCTTGTATTTATCAATAAATTCCAATGTTGACATAAGGTCCTTTTCCACCTTTTCAAATGGTAAGAAACCGAAACCGATAAGCTTATTAGCACCATAAAAGTTCCTGTTTCCTATCTCAATGCGTTTCTTATCAAGGTCTTCAACCGTCAGCTTAACCTGAGTTGCTGTTTGCTCGATTTTATTCAGACGGAAATTGGTTCCTGCAAGCTCAAATTCCGTTTCGGGATAGATAACCGTTGCCGGAAGATCTTTAATTTCGTTTTCGTTGAAATCAAAATCTACTTCAAGCTTGTCAGCGTAACATACTTTTTTCTCTAACATATCGTTTTCGTCTTCACAATAGTAAGAGCAAAGCGCAAGATTGTTAATTTCAAAGTGATATCTGCCGCTTTCCCAAGGAAGGCATGAATACTGTGATGCTGTGTCTTCTTTGATAGGCAGCATCAGCTGACATGAAATATCCTTAGAATCATCCGAAATAATGTTCTTGAGACTTATACCGCGTAAAAAAATTTGATTTTCTCTGGTTTTCTCAAATTCATAGTCAATATATTCCTGCTTATAGGTTTGCTTTTCGCCGTTTGCTATATATTCAAGGCTATAGCTATCACAAATCAAGAATCCAGGAGCAAACGGTTCCGAGGCGTGCATTGTCAAAAACAGAATGTAATTGTCATCATCCTTAGCAACCTTCCTAACTGTCATCGATACTTTTTCAGATGAATCAGTCTGATTGATTACCTGTGAGTATGGCTCGACATACTTCTCTTCTCTTCTGAACAACGAGCTTATTACCGCGCTTATCTCGGTAGCATTGGCAAAGCAGGTCACGGTAAGCGCAATGCACAGCACTGCTGCTGCCGATATCGCCGAAAGCATTTTTACCGATAATCTCTTAACGCTTTTGCTTTTGGGAACGTAATCAACAGCTTCATCTATAATGCTGTCGCTTATGCCGCCGATTGAATCTAATATATCATTTTGCTTCATAGTATTACCATCCTTTCTCTGAGTCATGGCAGAATGTATTCTTTTTCCCTCAAATGCTTGGCTAAGGATTTTCTAAGGCGGGACAAATCAACAAGAACTGTTCCCTCTCTTAAACCAAGCTCTTCGGCTATTTCCTTTGCGGATTTCATAAAGAAATACCTGCGAACAAATATAACTCTCTTTTCCGTACTGAGCGTTAACAGCCATTCTTCTATGTCATGGGTGAGGCTTTGCTTTTCGATGAAATCAAGATCAGACCTATTGTCCGGCAGACAGCCCTCAAGCTCGTCCAAAGCCATATTCACCGCTCCCCGCTTTGCCGCCGTCTTTTTCTTCAGGTAGTTTATGGAATTGTTGCGCATAAGCTTTATAAGATATGCCCGCAGGTTGTAGTCCCTTTGCTCAGTTATGGAATTCCACGCCTGCAAAAGCGTATCGTTGAGGCACTCGCAAGCGTCCTCCTCTGAGCCTACTATGCGCATAGACATTCGTTTAAGCTCAGCGCCGTATTTTGCTTCGCACTGCTTTATTGCTTCCTCGTCTCTTCGGACAAAAAGCTCCACAATCATTGAATCATCCAAGCCATCATCTCCATAAGCTCAATTTAAAAGACATCTTTCATATACTATAACAAAAAACATAAGCGATTTATTACAACATTCCGAAAAAATTATTATGCAAGATAACTTTCCTGCCGGATCCGGAATTGTATCCGTATCCACAAAAGCCCTGACAAAACAAATTACAGCCATCTTGCTGCCGTAAAGCGAGGGGCGCACCGGCAAGCAGTAGCTGTAATCTGTTATATGTTATTGGTATGCTGTAAAGATTTATTCGACGATATACTCCTCGGCGTTGGCGAAGGAAAACGGCTCTATGTACACGTCCGGAACCGATATATAGCCGAATATGTACTCGGTCGTCTCGTTGCCTTCCTTGATGGTCATTTTAGTGCAGTTGCCGGCTTCGTCATATTCAAAGCTCCTTATCAAGGTAACAGTGCCGTACTTACCGGTTTCTCTGACTTCTACTACCCTGCCGCTGTCATCCCTTTTTGAAGTGACTGTTTTAATTTTCGCGCCTGAGCCGTCATATGTCACGGCAAAATCAAAATATCCTGAAGATATCGTATGAATGGTCAGTCTGGAAAAATCATTTGGTTCCAGTCCCAATTTTTCGTAAATATCATCCTCTATATTATATTTGGATGTTGAGGATGCTGAATAGAAATACATATCCGCCGTTATTTTTCCGGTTATAGAGTTTATATCCATTGAATTCTTTTCTTCAAGGATGTATCTGCCGTTCGACTCGATATATCTATTTTCATAGCCTCTGACTGTATCGCCATTGGGATCGTATTCTTCATATCGAAGTATCTTATCCTCCGAGCGGTCATTGCCAATATAGGTTGTTTCGGATTTTACCTTGCCGGATATGCCGTCTGTAACGGTTTCAACCAGATTACCACGCTCGTTTACCTTGTAGCTGTGCCTTGCTTCCTTTACGACTTCGTTGCGGTTTGCCAGGTACTCATTGGTAATCCAGCTGTTTGTTCTATCGTAGCTCATTGTAATACTTGAATACTTTGTTTTTTCATCAACATAGATGGTTTTTCCTGCAAGCTGACCTTTAGTGTTGAAATACTCGTCATACGTTTCACCGTCGTATAATATTTTACCGTCAGCCTCATATGAGGTTTTCGCGTGGAAGTTTGAAAAATACTCGTGGACGCAGCATCCCTGATACAAGCCCTTATAGTATTTTGATTCCTTTGTTACTCTTGATTCCTTGTCGTATTCATAATCTACAGTAACATCGCCCTTGGTGGTACCGGTTATTCTGCCAAGCTCGTCATATAGATTGACCAAAAGAGTTGTCGCAGAATCGTCCTTCACGCGCAGCACGCACGCAAGATGCTTGTCGGTCTTGCCTTCTTCCGCATATGAAAGCTCAGAGGTAGTGCTGCTTATCTGCATAATGTAATTCTGTACTTCCTGCGTGCTTACGCTCTGAGAAGCATCCGGCACGGTTGTTGTTTCATAAACAATCGGCGAATGGGTTCGTTCGGAATACTCCATACATCCGCTCATAGAGAGCATAACGGCACAGGTAACAGCTAAACACAGTCTTTTCAAGTTATCACATCCGATATATTTTTATTATAGGCTTATTATACAATGTTTTTCAGCGGACTGCAACAGTTTAAAGATTAAGATTACATTAAGATTAAAAGCCGCCATGCCCAAATCAAGGCACAGCGGCATATTACTGGTATATATAATTACTTATACGTTAAAGCGGAACAGAACAACGTCTCCATCCTGCATTACATATTCCTTGCCCTCGGAGCGGATCAGTCCCTTTTCGCGGGCGGCTGTCATGGTTCCGCATGCTTCAAGATCTGTAAACGCAATGACCTCGGCACGGATAAAGCCGCGTTCAAAGTCGGTGTGAATCTTTCCTGCCGCCTGAGGTGCTTTAGTGCCCTTTTTTATTGTCCACGCCCTGCACTCATCCTTTCCTGCGGTTAAGAAAGAGATAAGTCCGAGAAGAGAATATCCCTCTTTTATAACCCTTGCAAGACCGGATACCTCCAGCCCAATATCTGCCAAGAAGAGCTGCTTATCCTCGTCGTCCATATCCGAAAGCTCAGCTTCTATCTGCGCGCATATGGGCAGCACTGCCGAGCCTTCCTCCTCTGCGATTTTCACAACCGACTGATAGTGCTTGTTGGTGTCGAGATTGTTTCTAAAATCATCGTCCGAGAGATTTGCAGCATATATAACCGGCTTTTGGGAAAGAAGCGGGGTGGATTTAATCATCTCGCGCTCTTCGTCAGTGAACTGATAGCTTCTTGCGGGCTTACCGTCGGAGAGATGGTCAATCAGCGCCTGAGTCATGTCTATATCTGCCTGATATTTCTTATCGCCCTTAAGCATCTTCTTAGCCTTATCCAAACGGCGCTCCAAAACCTCAAGATCGGCGAAAATAAGCTCTAAATCTATTGTTTCAATATCGCGCGCAGGGTCAACCGAGCCTTCAACGTGAATAATATCGTCCGACTCAAAGCACCTTACAACGTGAATGATAGCGTCGCATTCGCGAATGTTCGCCAAAAATTTGTTTCCCAGACCTTCTCCTTTAGAGGCTCCCTTTACAAGTCCCGCAATATCCACAAACTCCAAGGTTGCCGGAGTGAATTTCTGCGGCTGATACATCTTTGCAAGCTTTTCAAGCCTTTCATCCGGAACAGAAACAACGCCGACATTTGGCTCTATAGTGCAAAACGGATAGTTTGCCGATTCCGCTCCAGCGTTTGTCAACGCATTGAAAAGAGTACTTTTTCCTACATTTGGAAGTCCTACCATGCCTAACTTCATTATACATCCATGCCTTTCGTATGATTTATACTATGTTTATAAAAGTATCAATATCCGCCGACAATAAGGCGGTAAATAACGTAAACCCAGCTCATCAGACCGTGAATAAGCGCCCACAGTATTGAATGGTTTACGCTGAAGGATATTATCATTGCAAGGCAGGAACCCATTCCCGCCGCTGCCGCTGTTGAGCCTTTGTTCATGCAAATTCTCCTTATCTGTAATCAACAAATCCAACCTTGCGGTATACCTTTGTTACTATCTTGTTGGTTATCCTGAACGCACGCTGAGCGCCTGCGGTGTAACATTCCTTAAGGTAAGCCTTATCCCCCATCAGTCTTGCAAACTCGGTTCTAACCGGCTCAAGATGATCAGCAACAGCCTCGCCCACGGCAAGTTTGAAATCGCCATAGCCCTTGCCGGCAAATTCGGACTCGATTTCCGAAGTTGTCTTTCCTGTTACGCAGGAATAGATGGTTATAAGGTTGTTTATGCCGTCCTTGCCCTCGGCGTATCTGATTTCGGTATCGCTGTCGGTGACTGCGCGCTTGAATTTGCGGATGATGGTATCCTTATCGTCAAGAATAAATATGGTTGCGTTGGCGTTTTCGTCAGACTTTGACATCTTCTTTGTCGGTTCCTGAAGGCTCTTTACGCTTGCTCCGACGTTGGGGATGTACGGCTCGGGAACAACAAAGGTATCACCAAAGCGCTGATTGAATCTTACTGCTATATTTCTTGCAAGCTCCAAATGCTGCTTCTGGTCGGCGCCAATTGGAACAAGATCTGCATTATATGTCAGTATATCCGCCGCCATCAGAACAGGATATGTGAAAAGACCGGCGTTTACGTCATCAGGGTGCTTTTTGGATTTATCCTTGAACTGGGTCATCCTTGAAAGCTCGCCGAACTGAGTGGAGCAGGCTAAAATCCAGTTGAGCTGAGCGTGGCTTGGATTGTGGCTCTGAATAAAGGCGATAGACTTAACAGGGTCGATTCCGCAGGCAAGCAGCAAAGCATACGATTCAAGCGTCTGTTGGCGGAACTTGACCGGATCGCGCTTAACTGTCAGCGCGTGCATATCAACTATGGAATAAATGCAGTCGTACTCATCCTGCAAGGGACCCCAGTTTCTGATTGCTCCTATATAGTTTCCAAGGGTGAAGACCCCGGTAGGTTGGATTCCCGAAAAGATAATTTTCTTCTTTTCAACATTCTCCGGCATAAAAAACAACTCCAATCTTAATATTTCTTCCGTGCAAAATGCAGGATGAGGTTAATACGCTTAATTGAAAAGCTTATCAGTTGATTATAGCACAAATGCATTACATTGTCAAATTGTATCGGCATTTTTTTACTCGGACTGATAAATCCCAAAAAATAAAGTATCTGTAACTAAATCAAATACATCTGAATAATATGTATAGAAGTTTAACAACTTTAATACTTATTTAGGAGGATCAATATGGCTGGTTTCGGAACAAATCCATGCGGCTTCAAGGAAGCTGTGACCATAGAAGCACAGCGAATTTTTGACAGCTGTTCAGACAGAGACTGTCTAGAGGATCTTGAAGTAACCTTCCCAGACTATGAGTCAAACCGTCTTGTGAACGAAGCAACCTATGCAAAAGCAAAATGCGCAGAGGTAACCAGCGTGTTCTTCTCGACAGAGCCGATACCCTTCAACAAGGGCTTCTATTCGGTAGACATTACTTACACCTTCGATGTTGAAATCGAACTTGCCGCTTCAAACACATCTCCGACAAACACCGTACACGGAACGGCGACATTCACAAAGAAGGTCATTCTTTACGGCTCGGACGGCGGAACAAAGTACTTCACCTCAAACGAAAACGGCGCAGTATCGCAAAACGGCTGCTCCTACCAGAATCCGCCCAAGGCTACCCTTGCCGTTGCCGACCCGATAGTTTTAAACATCCGCTTGGTTAGCATACCTGCAATGAACTGCTGTGTAGACCCCAACAGTGCTGAAACAGTGGTATCGCCCGCAAGAAAGATGATTTACATTACCTTGGGTGTGTTCTCTATCGTATCTCTGGCAAGAACGGTTCCGGTTATGGTTCCCGCATACGACTATGCAGTGCCGAACAAGGAGTGCGTTTCCAGCACCGAAAGCCCCTGCGAGCTGTTTGAGAAGATCAACTTCCCGTCCAGCGAGTTCTTCCCCAAGAGCCTCGAAGACATATCGTCGAACTGCTCACAGAGCTAATCTTATACTTTTTGCCGCTTAACAAACGGTGAATAGTATTATCACCTCAGTCATAAAAATGATTGAGGTGATTTTTTTGAAATACACATTATCAGAGCTAAGAAACAAGGAAGTTGTTGAAACCAAAACCGGAATCATGCTTGGCAGGATAGACGACATTGAAATAAACGCCGACGATTCCTCGATAGATTCGGTAATAGTATACGGTCGTCCAAAGCTTTTCGGCTTAATGGGCAGAGACAGCGACATCGTTATAAAATACAGCGACATTGACCTTATCGGCAAGGACGCCATACTTGTAACATCCGATGTGAGCTATGCGCGAAGAGAAGAGGAAAGCAAGCTAATCGGAGGATGAAAGCGGCATCAGAACAAGGTCATCTGAGATGTAAGCGGCATATCTCCGAAAGCGCCCATGCTTACAAGCGCGTCGATAACCGACTTTGAAACGCCCGCCTGCATCTGAAATTCCTCGACCGAGATAAAGTCGCCCGACTGCGCGCAGGAGTAGATTGCTTTTGCGGCGTTCTCTCCTACTCCGTTCATGGAAACAAAGGGCAGGCGGATTTTGCCGTCCTCAATTTGATATATAGTCGCGTGGGACTTATGTATATCGATCGGCAGGAACTCATAGCCGCGGCAAAGCATTTCGTTGATGATAAGAAGCGTATCTAAAACGCCGTCTTCCTTGTCGGAGCGGTCGTTGCCCTTTTGCTTGTATTCGTCAATTTTATATCTCGCCGCAAGTTTTCCCCTGACGGCTGTTTCGGCGTCGAAATCCTCGCCACGAACTGTGAACAGCGAAGCGTAGAACGCCAGCGGCTTATGCACCTTATACCAAGCAAGCCTTATAGCGGCGGTTACATATGCCGCCGCATGAGCCTTCGGGAACATGTATTTTATCTTCATGCAGCTGTCGATATACCATTCCGGAACGTCATGCTCGCGCATGGTCTGCTTCATTTCGTCTGTTAAAAGCTTGGGGGCGTTGCCCTTACGGACAATTTCCATTATTTTAAACGAAAGACTTGGATCTACACCGTGATAAATCAGGTAGGTCATAATAGAGTCTCTCGTTCCGATAACCTGATCGATGGTACAGGTGCCGTTTTTGATAAGTTCTGAGGCGTTGCCCAGCCAAACGTCGGTACCGTGCGAAAGTCCCGAAATCTGCAAAAGATCAGAAAACTTGGTGGGCTTACATTCAAGAAGCATTCCGCGGACAAACGGCGTTCCCATTTCGGGGATACCCAGCGTTCCGGTCTGGCTGTCTATTTCCTCAGCAGTCACTCCCAAGGCTTCGGGAGATGTAAACAGCGAATATACAGCAGGGTCGCTCATGGGCGTTTCGGTTATAACCGTTCCGGTCATGTCTTCGAGATATTTATACAGAGTGGGCACATCATGACCCAGTTCGTCGAGCTTAAGAATTGTATCATGCAGCGAGTTGAAGTCGAAGTGGGTGGTGACTATATCAGAATCGGTCTTTTCGGCGGGGTGCTGAACCGGAGTGAAATCGTAAACCTCGTAATCGCTGGGGATAACTACCATTCCACCGGGGTGCTGACCGGTGGTTCTTTTTATACCGGTACAACCCTTTGTCAGACGTGCAACCTCCGCCGAGTGAACCTTTCTTCCACGCTCTTCGAGATATTTCATAACATAGCCGTATGCAGTCTTATCGGCAACGGTGGAGATTGTTCCCGCCTTGAAAACGTTGTCCGAGCCGAACAGCTCTTCGGTGTACTTATGCGCCCTCGACTGATAGTCGCCCGAAAAGTTAAGGTCGATATCAGGCGACTTATCGCCGTTGAAGCCAAGGAATGTTTCAAACGGGATATCATGACCGTCGCGGTGCAGGTCTTCGCCGCAGTTTGGACATTTTTTAGGTGGAAGGTCGAAGCCGGAACCCACCTCACCCTTTGTGAAGAACTCCGAATACTTGCACTTTTTGCAGACATAGTGCGGCACAAGCGGGTTAACCTCGGATATTCCCGACATTGAAGCTACGAACGATGAACCAACCGAACCACGCGAGCCGACCTGATAGCCATGCTCAACCGAGTTTGCAACAAGTCTTTTTGCAATGACGTACAAAACCGCAAATCCGTGCTTGATAATTGATGTAAGCTCCTTGTCGAGACGCTGAGATACTATATCCGGTATCGGGTCGCCGTAGATTTCCTTTGCCCTTCTCCAGCATATTTCAGTAAGCTCTTCGTCTGCACCATCGATATGCGGGGTGAAGGTGCCCTTGGGGAAGGCGCGCAGCTCAGGATCTGTCATATCGGCAATCAGGTTTGAGTTGGTTACAACAACCTCATAAGCCTTTTCTTCGCCGAGGTATGCAAACTCCTCAAGCATTTCATTGGTGGTTTTAAGGTAAAGCGGAGCCTGAACGTCAGAATCCTCGTACATAACAGAGGTAAGAATACTGCGGAAAATACCGTCGCTCTTGTTTAAGAAGTGAACGTCTCCGGTGGCGACTACAGGTATTCCAAGCTCTTCGCCGAGCTTGACAATGGTGCGGTTGAAGTTCTGAAGCTCCTCCACCGAAGAAACGCTTCCGTCACGCAGCATAAACATATTATTGCCCAGCGGCTGAATTTCGAGGTAGTCGTAGAATCTGGCTATTTCGCAAAGCTCGTCCCACGGCTTGCCCTGGAATATTGCTCTGAAAAGCTCTCCGGCTTCGCACGCCGAGCCGACTATAAGTCCCTCTCTGTGCTTGATAAGCTCGGATTTTGGGATTCGCGGGTTTTTATGATAATACTTCAGATTTGAATAGGAAACAAGCTTATAAAGGTTTTTAAGTCCTGTCTTGTTCTTGGCAATGATTATCTGGTGGAAGGAGGGCAGCTTGGAAATATCCGTCTTAGGGAGAGACGAATTGATTTTATCCACCGTCAGCTTTTCGTCGTTCTCCAGAAGCCTTCTTGCAAGCTTTATAAATATTCCGGCGTTGATATTAGCGTCGTCGCAGGCTCGGTGATGGTTAAAATCTCCCAAGCCCAGATGCTTTGCAACGTTGTCAAGAGTAAACTTACCCAAAGCGGGAAGCATGTTTCTCGACATTGCAACGGTATCTATATAAGCAAAATCAAAATCTATGCCCAGTCTTTTTACAGCCGCGCGGATAAACGATGTATCAAAGCCCGCATTATGAGCGACAAGCACCGGCTTATCGCTGCCGCAGAAGGAAATAAACTTTTCGATAGCTTCCTTCTCCAAGCAGGCTCCCTTAACCATAGCGTCGGTAATGCCGGTAAGCTCTATAATCCGCGCAGGAATCGGCTTTTCGGGGTCTACGAATATATCCATCTTGTCAACAACATCTAGTCCCCTGACCTTTACCGCGCCTATTTCTATAATGCGCTCGTTTGCAGCAGAAAGACCTGTTGTTTCAAGGTCGAATACGATAAACTCATCTTCAAGGCTTCGCTCGTCCGAACCGAAAACAATGCTGGTTTCGTCGTTGACCTGATAAGCTTCAACGCCGTAGATGACCTTAAATTCACCGCCGCCCTTGCGTATCTTATCAACCTCATACATAGCGTCTGGAAAGCCTTGACATACGCCGTGATCGGTTATTGCAAGTGCGCTCATGCCCCAGTCGAACGCCTGACGGACTATCAGGTTTGAAGGCGTAATACCGTCCATAGTGGACATATTTGAGTGGCAGTGAAGCTCAACACGCTTTACAGGTGCTTCGTCAACTTTCTTTTTGCGCTTTACAAGGCTTATATCCTTGGGCTTGATGTTAATCTCATTATCGTATGTATCGAACACGACATCGCCGCTTACAGCAACCGTCTTTCCGGGCTTAACGGCTTCAAGGATGGCTTCAGCCTTTGCAACAAGCTCTATTATCTTAACAGACATCGAGCTTGAATAGTCGGTGATTATGACGGTTAAAATCATCCTCTTGCCATCCTTGGTTGTCCTCGAATCAACGCTTACTATATCGCCGACAACTGTCACCCTTCCAGACTGGTCGTTGAGGTCAACAAGGTTTGTTATCTCGGAAACGCCGGTTATTGCCCTTCCCATGATAATTGTAGCGTCGGGCAGGATATCGTCAGACGGAAGCTGGATATTATATCCTCCCAAATCAGCGGGAGCGGGTTTAGCTCCCCCTGCCGAAGATGACGGCGGCGGGGGCGGAGGAGTCATTTTGCACAGAGTCTCAACCCGTTCGTTTTCAAGAAATTCGCGGTCAACGCTCAGATTGCCCGAAAACTCCACCATTTTATTTAAACCAAACCATTTCGATATGATGCGAGGTATAGCCTCCTCCGCGCCTGAACGTTTAAGGATGGATTCTCCACCGTTTTTAAGAATTATACGGACAACCTCGCCATCGATTATATATTCAGCGTTTTCAAAGAATCCGTTTACAGGACAGCGGCGCTTTAATTCCTCTATTACCGCCAGCATAGCGTTTGCGTTGAACAGCTCCGGCGCATATTTCGGACCTATGTAAACCTCGCTGATTCCAAGCGCGGATTTCAGTCCCACGGCAAAACGCTTTAAATCCTCCAGTGATATGACCCTTGAAAACTTTATTTCAATTGCCATGGAGGTGTTATCCTTTGAAAAACCAAAGCGCAGAATTTCGCCGTCTGCGCAGGTTTCGGGGATTATATTCAGATACGCGCTGAAAAATTCAGCAACCGTTTTAATAGCCATCCGATTCTCCTTGATGTTATCAAAGCTTTTCTATTTCGGCAAGAAGTGCAGTAAATGCTTCCTCCTCCGAATACTTTCCTATTATCTTGTCCTTTTTAAAGATGACCGCACAGCCGTCTCCTCCGGCAAGACCGATATCGGCTTCTTTTGCCTCACCCGGACCGTTTACTATACAACCCATAACCGCGACTGTAATATCCTTGTCAACATCTGCAAGAGCCTCTTCTACCCTCTTTGCAAGTCCGATAAGGTCGATTTTGGTTCTTCCGCAGGTCGGGCAGGAAACAAGTCTTACTCCCCCGCGCTTGCCTATCGCTTTAAGGATATCTATTCCTGCTTTTACCTCTTTCACAGGGTCGTCGGTGAGCGATACCCTTATAGTCTCGCCGATACCGTCGCACAAAAGCGAGCCTATTCCTATCGCGGACTTTATAAGTCCCATATTATATGTACCCGCCTCGGTAACTCCCAAGTGCAAGGGGTAGGGACACATCTCACGCATTAAGCGGTATGCTGCGATATTCCTTTGAACATCCGACGATTTTATAGATACAACGATGTCGTCAAAATCAAATCTTTCCAAAAGCTTAATATGCCCCATGGCACTTTCACACAAGGCTTCAGGCGTCGGAGAGCCGTATTTTGCAAGGATATCCTTTTCCAAGGAACCGGAGTTCACGCCTATCCTTATCGGGATTCCACGTTTTCGGCAGCAGTCTGCAACCGCTTTGACTCTATCGACGGAGCCTATATTTCCGGGATTTATGCGAATCTTATCGATTCCTCTTTCAGCCGCAGCCAAAGCCAAGCGATAATCAAAATGGATATCTGCCACCAGCGGAACGCTAACACTCGCCTTTATCGCTTGGATAAGCTCCAATGCGGATTCATTTGGGATAGACGCCCTTATTATCTCGCAGCCCGCCTTTTCAAGAGCTACAGCCTGCGCGACGCTTCCGGCTATATCGTCGGCGCGGGTGTTTAGCATCGACTGAACATATATATGTCTGCCGTCAAAGGTAAGGTTTTTTAGCTTTACAGGCTTAACTACCATAGTATCATTCCTTTAAAACAGTTTCATAACGTCGCTGACAGTAACAACAAGCATCAATATCAGCAGAGCAACCATGCCGATCAAGTGAACCATTCCCTCATGCTCCGGCTTTATCGGCTTGCGTCTTATTCCTTCTATGATAAGGAACAGCGCCCTTGCGCCGTCAAGCGCTGGTATGGGAAGAAGGTTAAAAATTCCGACGTTAATGGTTATGAAAACAACGAAAGAACACAGATTTGCAAGCATTTCTCCGAAGGCTATGCCGTTCTGAGTCTCACCAACAACCTCACCGATTGCACCGACAATTCCCACAGGTCCCGAAAGGTCGTTGATGGAATATCTGCCCTTAACAAGGTCTGCAAGTGAAAGCCATATCATTCTTGCAACCGAAACGAACTTGCGCGAAGAATACCCTATTACAGAAGCCGGCGTAACCTTCTCGCCAACCACTCTGAAATCGATATGAACAGCCTTTGTGCCGTCCTCAGTGTCGGTAGTATCGAACGTTACCGACGGCAAAACAACCTTCTGACCGTTTCTTATAACCGTCATTTCAAAAACGGCGTCTTCATCCATCTGGAACTGGTAGGATATGTCGGTGTCGGTATACACCTTCATCCCGTTTACTCGTACAATTTTATCTCCCGATTCTAGTCCGCTGACATGAGAGGCGGCGTCTTCGGTGTAGAAATCCGCTACTGTGGTTGAAACTATAGCATCAGAGCATGCGGTAACTATCACAAGTATAACAAAGCCCAGAACAAGGTTCATAAAAGCACCGGCAAGCACAACCAAAAGCCTTTGCCAGACCTTTTTATGACGGAATGCACGAGGGTCTGCGCTGTCATCATCCTCGCCTTCCATGGAGACAAATCCGCCTATGGGAAGTGCACGCCACGAATATTTGGTTTCGCCCTTGCCCCACGACACGATTTTAGGACCCATGCCGATTGCAAATTCGTTGACCTTTATTCCGCAGAGCTTGGCAACAGTGAAATGCCCCAGCTCGTGAATCATTATGATAATGCCGAAAATCAGTATCGCAATAAGAATATAAACAACAGTCAATGCTCTGTTCCTTTCTAAGCTTTATGCTTCACGCTTTGCTCAACGTAATCCCTTGCGGCTGAATCCGCTTTGAGAACATCGTCAAGTGAATTTACTTCACAGCTTTCTATTTCTTCAACAGCCAACTTTACAAGCTTTCCGATATCCAAAAAGCCGATTTCATCTTTGAGAAAATGCCCTACCGCTGCTTCGTTTGCGGCATTTGCTATCGCCGGCATAGTAGTATTCGGCTTATGCGCAGCTTTTATGCAGGAGGACAGGCAGTCAAAAGTCTCATAATCCGGCTTTTGGAATGTCAGGCAGCCGTATTCCGTAAGCGATAAATGCTTTACACCGGATTCCGGTCTTTCCGGACAGCACAGAGCGTACTGTATGGGTATCCGCATATCCGGAACGCCCATCTGACCGATAACCGAGCCGTCCTTATATTCAACCGCAGAATGCAGAACGCTTTCGCGGTGGATCACTATTTCTATCTGCTCAGGCGTAACGCCGAACAGCCACATAGCTTCGATAAATTCAAGACCTTTGTTCATCAGCGTTGCCGAGTCTATCGTTATCTTCGCGCCCATATTCCATGTGGGGTGCTTTAAAGCATCTTTGGCGCGAACGCCTGCAAGCTCAGATCTGGTCTTGCCGAAGAACGGTCCGCCCGACGCTGTCAGAATGATTTTACTGAGGTCTTCCCTGCGGCTTCCCTGAAGCGATTGGAATATCGCGCAGTGTTCGCTGTCAACGGGATATATTGTAACCCCATGAGACCTTGCACTGTCGGTTACAAGTCTTCCTCCTGCGACAAGTGTTTCCTTATTGGCAAGGGCTATATTTTTTCCCTTTTCTATGGCGGCAAGCGTTGGCTTAAGACCCACCATGCCGACAACCGAATTTAAAACAATATCCGTCTTGTCATATTCGCTGACCTCGCAAAGACCGTCCATCCCGCTGACTACGGCTATTCCCAACGGCTTTAATTCGTCCCTTACCTGCTCTTTCTTATTATTGTCATATATGCAGACAATATCCGGGCGAAATTCCTTTGCCTGAGATACAAGCGAATCAGCGTTTGATTTCGCCGCCAAAGCGGTAACCTTCATTCTGCGGCGTTTAATAACATCGAGTGCCTGAACGCCTATAGAGCCGGTCGAGCCAAGAACAGAGATATTCACGCTTTGTCACCCCTTAAAACAACGTTCCGAAAATGCTGAAAACGCTCAGTACAGCCGCCATAAACGGAGCAACAAACACCATGCTGTCGAACCTGTCAAGCGCTCCACCGTGACCAGGCATTATTTTTCCGAAGTCCTTTATGCCGCATTCGCGCTTCATCAGAGAAGCTGTCAGATCGCCTATCGTGCCCAAAACTGCATTAACGATTCCCAGAACTGCAAGAAGAGCATAATTAACCACAAGTCCCTTGCCGAGTACGGAAATCAAATATCCCGCAAGCATCATAAACAAAGCATTTGAAACTATTCCTCCGGCAAGACCCTCAACCGTTTTCTTAGGGCTTATTTCGGGACAGAGCTTATGCTTGCCCAAAAACGTTCCGACAAAGTAAGCTCCGGTATCGGCAAGCCACGCTCCGCAGAAGGTAACCAGAAGGTTTTCAAGACCCATTGCGGGGTCGGAGGTTTCTATCACGGAAATAGAAAACACCATGCCTGCAATCAGAACTGTATAGCCGCATATAGTTGCAAATCTGCCAATTGAAAGAGTTTTATGCTCACTCAGAAGTATTGAAATCGATATGCATATATATGCAAGTACACACAAAATATATATTCCGAAATTGGACTTATAGTCCAAAAATCTCGGCATAATTGCAAAAACAGCAGTGATTATTATGCTTATGGCAAGAAAGCCAGCTCTTTTCTTCTCATTATACGCTCCGAAAAGCTCATAAACCATAAGCGAGCCTATCAAAGCGAAGGCTATATTAAATATAACCGTATTATGTACGCACAGCACCGCAATAAGCAGAGCGATTGCAACTGCGGCTGAAATAATTCTTGTTTTCATCAATAAATCCTTTTGTCAGGTATTTTTTACTCCACCGAACCTTCTGTCGCGGGAGGAGTATTCCTTTATTGCAGCTAAAACAGCCTTTTCGTTGAAGTCGGGCCAAAGCGTATCACAGAAATAAAACTCAGCGTACGAGATCTGCCACAGCAAAAAGTTGGAAATTCGCATTTCCCCGCCTGTTCTGACGAGCAAATCTACGTTTGGGAAATCCTTTGTATCTAAGAACGACCGGAAAAAGTCGGGCGTTATGTCCTTTGAAGTAACGTAGCCCTCCTTGGCAAGCTCGCAAATTTTTCCGGCAGCGCGACAGATTTCGTCATATCCGCCATAGTTTATGGCGATGATGACCGTCATACCGGTTTTTTCGGCGGACTGCTGTTCGTAATACGCCATTTTTTCCTGAAGCTCCGGCGAAAGCTTTGTTCTGTCTCCTATAAAGCGAAGCCTTATATTGTCGCCAACGTACTTTGTCAGGCTATCAAGCTGTTCGTTAAATATCCTCATAAGCTCGGAAACTTCGTCATCCGGACGGCTCCAATTCTCGGTCGAGAAGGCATAAAACGTCGCATATTCAACGCCGAGGCGTTCAAGGCTTCTTATTACGGTATGTAGAGCTTTAACGCCCTCTCTATGACCGTAGGTTCGCGGCATCATTCGCTTTTTTGCCCATCTGCCGTTGCCGTCCATGATAAGTGCGACGTGGCGGGGTATTTTCAGATTATCTTCCGGCATTTCAAGCTTCCTCCGTGAATGTATTATGAACAGCCCCGCTTTTTGCAGAGCTGTTCCAAATGAATACAGATTAAATCGAAAGGATTTCCTTTTCCTTTACAGAAACTGCGCTGTCAACAGATTCAACATACTTATCGGTGAGCTTTTGAATATCCTTGTCGAACTGCTTAACATCGTCTTCGGTAAGCTCGCTGTTCTTTTTCATTGCCTTAATCTTGTCGTTAGCATCTCTTCTGATAGAGCGAACAGCTACCTTTGATTCCTCACCAAGCTTTTTGATCTCCTTGCAAAGGTCTTTACGTCTTTCTTCGGTGAGCTGAGGGAAAGCAAGTCTGATAACAGAACCATCGTTAGCGGGGTTTATGCCCAAATCGCTTGCCTGAATTGCTTTTTCAATCGCTTTAAGGCTTGATTTATCCCACGGCTGAATAACCAGCACTCTTGCATCCTGAACAGAAACAGCCGCCATCTGATTTATAGGGGTGGGAGTTCCGTAATAGTCAACCATAATTCTGTCCAAAACTGCGGGATTAGCTCTTCCTGCTCTGATTGCTGCGAAATCCGAACCAAGAACCTTTAAGGTCTTCTCCATTTTCTCCTTAGCAGTATTAAGTACTTCCTTCATAATTATGCCTTCCTTTCAAAATATATTAATTTTACTTAACGAGAGTTCCGACTTTTTCTCCCATGCAAGCGTCGTAAATATTGTCCGGTCTTGCAAGATTGAAAACTATTATCGGAATATTGTTGTCCTTGCACATTGCGGCAGAGGTGCTGTCCATAACCGCAAGATTCTTTACTAACACTTCATCAAGAGACAAGGTATCAAATTTTACAGCGTCGGGGTATTTGTGGGGATCCTTATCGTAAACGCCATCTACCATGGTTGCTTTAAGCATAACGTCGGCTTCTATTTCAGCCGCTCTTAAAGAGGACGCGGTATCGGTGGAGAAGAAGGGGCTTCCGGTTCCACAGCCGAAGATAACTATTCTTCCCTTTTCAAGATGCCTTACCGCCCTGTTTCTGATATACGGCTCTGCTATCTGGCGCATTTCTATCGCGGTCTGCACCCTTACCTCTGCTCCAAGAGCTTCGAGCGAGTCAGCGACTGCAAGTGCATTCATCGAGGTTGCAAGCATTCCGATATGGTCGGCGCGGGTTCTGTCCATAGCTCCGCTTGACCGTCCTCTCCAGAAGTTACCGCCTCCGACTACAATCGCAACCTGAACGCCTGCGTCGTAGCACTTTTTAATGCTGCGGCAGATGTTGTTGATAGTCTCAAAATCAAGACCTGTCTTTTTCTCGCCCGCAAGGGCTTCACCGCTGAGTTTAAGAAGAATCCGCTTATACTTAGGCTCCATAAAATTAATCAATTCCTTTCATCGTACAATAATCGCGCCGCCGACCGGCACGAGCACGGAATATTTGTGCCAATAGATAAAGCTGTATGCAGTATTCGATTATATTATCATTATATATTGTAACCTAAAAACGCACGATTGTAAATAGTTTTTTCTCCATTTTTCTATAAAAAACTGCAAAACTATCATTCAAAGCCGTGAGGTCTGCCCATTAAATCACCAATAGCGGACTTGGGCGGCTTGCCTTCAAATAAAATTCTGTTGATTTCCTCGGTTATGGGCATATTGACGTCATATTTCTTGGAAAGCTTCAAAGCCGCTGCGGCGCATGCATAGCCCTCCACCGTTCCGACTCTGAATACCGCCTCCTGCGGGGAAACGCCCTGACCTATCAGTATTCCTGCGCGGAAATTGCGCGAATGCATACTGGTACAGGTTACAATCAGATCGCCGACTCCGGCAAGACCGGAAAATGTATCCGCTTTTCCGCCCATTGCTGTGCCCAAGCGTGTGATTTCGCTCAAGCCCCTTGTCATAAGCGCGGCGCGGGTATTATCTCCCAGTCCAAGACCTTCTATAACTCCGCAGCAGAGTGCGATTACGTTTTTAATCGCTCCACCGATTTCGCAGCCTATAACATCGCTGTTAACATAAAGCCTTAAAACATTGTCCGAAAACGTCTTCTGAATGAGCTTGGCGGCTTCTATGCTCTCGGATGCAACTACAACCGCAGTCGGAATTCCCCTGCCGAGTTCCTCCGCATGAGAAGGTCCGGTCAGCACGGCAACGGTATTATCCGGGAAGACTTCTTTTAATATCTCGCTCATCCGCTTCATGCTTCCGTCTTCAAGACCTTTAGATGTTGAAACCATGATTGATTCTTTGCTGACATAGGGCTTAGCCTGATTGCAGACCTCCCTTACAAACTTAACCGGTATACCCACAAGAACGATATCCTTATCCTTTGCACAGGAAATATCCGTTGTCAGCTTGACGGTATCCGGAATGATGACGCCCGGAAGCTTTGCCCTTAATTCGCCGGTGCGCAAAATAGTATCAATTTCGTCCTTGAATTTGCTCCAGACAGTAACATCGTGTCCCAGTCTTGCGCAGGTGCAGGCAAGCGCCAAGCCCCATCCGCCGGAGCCGAGTATTGCTATTTTCATGCCGTTCAGACCTCCTTATTCTTCTTTATTGTAAACTTATTTTCCGTGTGGTTGCGAAGTCTTTCAATATTAGACCAATGCCTTGCAAAGCACAGTGCGCCCATCGCAAAGGCAATGATAATATGTGCAGGCATAAAGGTTTTGTCT